>CALMBN010000181.1 GCA_937860195.1 uncultured Novosphingobium sp. | reverse complement strand
GAGACGCCGGGCTGGTGGGCAAAGAGATTACGCAAGGGTTGGTCAGCGTCGATGGGGCGAGATCCTATGGCGTTGTCGCGGCTGCGGACGGCAGCGTCGACGGTGCGGCAACCGCGACGCTTCGTGCAAAAATGCGAACCGAACGCCCCGCAAATGACACCGTGTTTAACTACGGACCCGACATCGAAACGCTGCGCAAAAACTGCCTCGCCGAAACCGGCCTGCCAGCACCCATCCAGCCGGTGTGGGCTCCCCAAGAGGCGGCGGGGTAAACGCGCATGGCAGGCGCACTTGATGGTATCCGCGTTATCGAACTCGGCCAGCTGATCGCCGGGCCGTTTTGCGGTCAGTTGATGGGGGATATGGGTGCCGAAATCATCAAGGTCGAGCCGCCCGGGGTCGATGGCAAAGGGGGGGGTGACCCGATGCGCAACTGGGGCCGCGGCGATGACAAATTATGGTGGGAAGTGGTGTCGCGCAACAAGAAGGCGGTGTCGGCCAACTTGCGCGTGCCAGAGGGGCAGGAGCTTGTTCGCAAGCTTGCAGCGAAAGCGGATATCCTGATCGAGAATTTCAAGCCCGGCACCATCGAGAAATGGGGGCTTGGGCCAGCCGATCTCCATGCCATCAACCCGCGTCTGATTGTCGTTCGGATGAGCGGCTATGGCCAGACCGGGCCCTATGCCACCCGCGCGGGCTATGGCGGGATTGGCGAAGCGATGGGCGGGTGGCGCGCGATCGTCGGCGATCCCGATCGACCCCCGGCGCGGATGGGAGTATCGATCGGCGATACGCTTGCGGCGACCTATGGCTGCATGGGCGCGCTGGCTGCGCTGCATGCCCGCGATGCCAGCGGCAAGGGGCAGGTGGTCGATTCCGCGCTGTACGAGGCGGTGTTGCAAGTGATGGAAAGCGTGGTGCCCGAATACGACCTGATGGGGCTGGTTCGCCCGCGCTCCGGCTCGGTCCTGCCGGGGATCGCGCCGAGCAATGTCTATGCCTGCAAGGACGGCGAATACATGATCGGCGGCAATGGCGACACGGTATTCGCGCGGCTGGCGGAGGCGATGGGGCAGCCGGAGCTGGCCCGTGACCCGCGCTTTGCCACTCACGGCGCGCGGGGGCAGCGGCAGGCCGAGCTGGACGCGCTGATCAACCGGTGGACGGGGGCACTGACAATTGCCGAGCTCGAAGCACTGATGATCGCGCATTCGGTCCCGGCGGGGCGGGTCTATACTGGCAAAGAGATGCTCGCAGACCCGCACTTCACCGCGCGCGGGGCCTTGGTCGAGGTTGAGCACCCAGTCCACGGCAGCATCAAGATGCAGGCCCCGATGCCCAAATTGTCCGCCACGCCGTCAAGCATCCGCCGCCGCGCCGCACTGTTCCCCGGTGAGCACAACGCCGAGGTTTATGGAGAGATGCTGGGGTTGACCAGAAGCGAACTCGCTGACCTGGCCGAACAGGGTGTGATATGAACCGTCGCAAGGAGAATGCTGATGGATTGGCGTGAAGTCATGACCCTGGCCCAGGGTGCGCCCAACCCGCCGCCGCGCCGGGTTGCGAAAAGCGAAGAAGAATGGCGCGCGTCCCTGACACCGGATCAATATCAGGTCACTCGCCTCGCGGGAACCGAACGGGCCTTCTCCAGCCAGATGTGCAGCCTGTTCCAGCCCGGGCGTTATGCCTGCTCATGCTGCGGGACCGAGCTGTTTGACAGCGCCAGCAAGTTCGAAAGCGGCACCGGCTGGCCCAGCTTTGGTGCGCCGGTGGCGGGCGGCGTGATCGGCTATGTCGCCGACAACAGCCACGGTATGGTCCGGGTCGAGGTGACCTGCAACGTCTGCGACGCGCACCTCGGCCATGTCTTTCCCGACGGTCCGGAGCCGACCGGGCTCCGCTTCTGCATCAATGCGCTATCGTTGGAGAAGATCGTCACCTGATGTTCGATTTCGATCACAGTCTGGTCCGAGCCTTGCCAGAGTTCACGGTTGCCTGTCAGGCTGCGGTTCCGCCAAGCCCGCGGATGGTGGTCTGGAACGCGGCCCTGGCTGAAGCCCTGGGCTTGTCCTGCGCGGATGAGGTTCAAAATGCTCGCTGGCTTTCCGGCGCGGAACACGTGCCTGGATCGCAGCCGGTCGCCACAGCCTATGCTGGCCACCAGTTCGGGCACTTCAACCCGCAGCTCGGTGATGGCCGGGCGCTGCTGCTTGGCGAGCAAATCGCGCCGGACGGGTCGCGATTTGATATTCAGTTCAAGGGTTCGGGTCCGACCCCGTTTTCACGATCTGCCGATGGCAAGAGCACATTGAGCGCGGCCTTGCGCGAATATCTGATGTCCGAGGCGATGGCTGCGCTGGACGTGCCGACCACCCGCTCTCTCGCGGTGGTCGCGACGGGTGAGGGGCTGTGGCGCGAAGTGGCGCACCCAGGCGCAGTACTGACCAGAGTTGCGGCGAGCCATCTCAGGGTTGGAACTTTCGAATGGGCAGCGGCGCATCATGGCCGTGCAGCTGTGGAGCGGCTGACTGATTATGCTCTTGGGCGCCATTTCCCCGAGCGGATGGGCGCGCGCAACCGCCCGTTGGCCTTGCTTGAGGCTGTCTGCGAGGCTCAGGCCGCGCTGGTCGCGAAATGGATGAATGTCGGCTTCGTTCACGGGGTGATGAATACCGACAACGTAACGATTTCGGGCGAGACGATAGACTACGGCCCCTGCGCGTTTCTCGATCACTTTTCGCAAGCCCAGGTGTTCAGTTCGATCGACCAGAACGGGCGCTACGCCTTTGGCAACCAGCCGGTGGTTTGCCGCTGGAACCTTTATCGCCTTGCCTCGGCCTTGATCGAGGCGATTGTGGCTGTGGATGAGGCCGACAATGAGGCTGCGCGGTTATTGCTCGACAGCTTTGCCGCGCGATACGAAGGGCACTGGATCGCCGCATTGCGTTCGAAACTGGGGTTGAGCACGTCACGCGACGACGACCTCACGCTGGGCCAGGAACTGTTTGCCAGGCTGGAGGGCCAGCAGGCTGACTTTACCCGGTTGTTCCGCGCGCTGTCGGCTTCACTGGCTGATGGCTTTGGTGTTGTCGGAGCCGAACTGACCGATCCTGCCGCGCTTCGGCCGTGGTGGGATGATTGGCAGGCCAGATTGGGGCGAGAGCCGGACGATCCGGCGCGAGTAGCCAAAATGGACACGGCGAACCCGCTCTATGTGCCCCGCAACCACCTGACCGATGCCGCACTGGTTGCCGCAGAGTTGGGGGAAATGGGGCCGTTCGAAGAGTTGCTTGCGCTGGTCTCAGCGCCGTTCAAGCAACGCGAAGGCATGGATCGCTATACCCGCAGCGCGCCCGTTGGCACGCCCGCACATGTGACATACTGCGGCACTTAACCCCCCGTCGCCACAGGGGAAGGGCTTTTAAGGCACCTGAAGCCGCTGCATCGCACTCGCAAATTGCGCATTCAGCCCCGGATTATCGCCGATAAATTCGCTGACCCCTTTGGGCCGGGCAGCGGGATAGAGCACCGGATTGGCGCTGTATTCGTTGGGCAGGATTGTGCGGGCGGCAGTGTTGGGGGTCGGGAACCAGACATGACCGGCTACCCCGGCACCGCCCTCCGCGCTGAGCAGATAGTTGATCAGCCGGTGGGCATTGCCGGGCCGCCGTGCCCCCGCCGGGATGCACAGGCAATCGCAAGACAGCAGCGCGCCTTCGGTCGGCACGGCGAAGGCAATATCCGGGTCTTCCAGGGCGACCTGGACCAGATCACCATTCCACAAAGCGACCAGATCGACCTCGCCTTTCAGCAACAAGTCCTGCCCACCATCGGCGGGGAGCGCCTTGACCTGCCGCAACACCGCCTTCAGCAATGCCTCGGCCGCTTTCAGTCGTTCAGGATTGAACAGGTTGGCGCTGTGGCCCAGCGCCTTGGCGGCGAGGCGGAACAGCACTGCTGGATCGCCCGGCAGCGCAACCCGTTCTCCCCTTCCGGCCATTTCGAACAACGCCTTCCAGCCGGCGGGCGGGATCGGTACTTTGGATTTGCGATAGCCGATCCCCATCGCCAGCCACGTATAGGGCACCGAATGGAAATTGCCGGGATCATAGGACGGGTCGGCGAACGGTGCCTCAAGATTGGCCAGATTGGGCACCAGGGCATGATCGATTGGCCCCAGCAGCCCTTCACGGACCATCCGTTCAACCCACGGACTGGACGGCACGACCAAGTCAAAGCCGTGGTTTCCGGCCTTCAGTTTGGCATAGAGTTCCGCATTGTCGGCATAGGTGTTCACCGCCAGATCGATCCCGCTGGCGCTCCGAAAATCGCCAAGAGTGGTTTCGCCAAGGTAATCTGGCCAGATCGCCAGTGAAAGCGCATCCCCTTCGCCCGCACAACCGGTCAAGCCAGACAGACTTGCAGCTGTCAGGCCGCCCAGAATGGTGCGGCGTGAAAGTTCGATTGGCAAATTGCGACCCTCTTTGAGGGAACTCATAGGTCCCCGCGTCGCCGGAGAAAAGACCGCGATTGCCCTTGTCCCATGCCTTTGGCATGACTGGCCGATGGACGAAGATTTTGACGGAATGGTCGATCTGGGCCTCCCGCGCCGGACCAAGACCTTGGTTGCGGTTTGCACGGCCTTGCTGATGGTTGGGCTGGCAATATTCATGGTCCGCGCCTTCGCTCCGAATTTTGCCGCGAAAGTCACGGAAACGGTGCTGTCTACTTTCACTGTCACGATCACCGCCCCGCCCGATCCGCCGCCGCCCGCAGAAAAACCCAAGGCAGCCGGAGATCAGGGCGAGGCTGGAAAGAAGGCCGTGCCGCGCGAAATCAAAGCGCCCCAACCCAAAGTGGCGGTCTCAAAGCTTCCCGCCCCCAAAGCCAGCTCAACCGGGCAAGCCAACACCTCCGGCGCGGCCAATCAGGGCGGCGGCACCGGGGTGGGCGGCATTGGGACCGGGACCGGCGCTGGCGGTTCTGGCAATGGCACCGGCGGCGGCAAACCCAGCAAGGCCGAACACATCGGCGGCCAGATCAACAACGCCAGGGACTTTCCAGTCCCCCCCGGCGGACGCGAAGCGCGGGTTGGAAAGACCGTGGTTCTTGATCTCAGCATCAGCCCGGCAGGCAAAGTGACCAACTGCAAGGTCTACAAATCCAGCGGCTTTCCCGAGACTGATGCCACCGCTTGCGTTCTGGCAACCCAGCGCTTGCGCTTCAAACCTGCAACCAATGCTGCGGGAGAGCCCGTGCCGGCGATATTCCGATGGTTTCAGAAGTTCTTTTTCTGACACTGGCGGTGCGGTTCCCACAGCGCTAAGCCGGTGCCATGATCGCCCAGACCATCCAACTCGCGCTTGCCCCGGTTTTCGTGCTGGTGGCAATCGGCAATATCCTCAACCTGCTTTCCAGCCGCCTTGGCCGGGTGGTGGATCGCAGTCGTGAATTGCAAGGGCGGCACCTGGCGACCGAAGGCCCCGATCACGACATGGTCGTCGCTGAAATCCGGATGATCGACGGGCGAATCTCGCTGGTCACAACGGCCATCCGTCTGCTGGTCCTGTCAGGTCTGGCGATCGGCACTACCGTCGCTATCTTGTTCCTGGAGGAATTTATCGCGGTCAACCTGCAAGTTGTCGCCGCCGGGTTCTTTCTCGTTGCGATCGGGCTACTGATGGGAGCGCTGGTGCTCATTCTGCGCGAGACCCAGATCGCCGCGAAGCAGCTCCGTATTCCGCGCGACTACCTCGAGCTTGAGCGCGATCTTTAGGAAAGCAGTTTCCGTCCCTTGGCCTCGATCTGCCCGCGAACCATCGGCTCAACGAAAGCCAGTGCAGGCGGCAGGTCGATAGTGAAGGCCACGTCTGCTTCACCAATCTCGATCCACCCGCTGATCTGTTGGCCCATCGCGCCGACAGTGAGTGCCATTGCGTCTTCGTTCGACCAGGTCGTGGTGACCTTGGCGAAACCGGGAATGAAATCGGCGATTTCACCGCTGCGTTCGCGAACCCGGCGGCGGGCTTCGGCTTTGCCGATGGTGTGTGGCACGGCGATCCTCATGGCTGATCCTCGTCGATCGCATCGCCGTATTTGTAATCGAGATAGCGAGTAGTGATCGCCAGATTGTCAATCGCCCCGACCGCGAGCTGGCGGGTGATCGAATCGATCTCGTCACTGATCCGTTCAAGCCCGCCGATGAACTGCTGGTTCGGGTTCGATCCCGCGCGATCTTCATAGCGCAGATTTTCCGGGATCTTGCGGTAGCCATCGATCACGTTGGGCAGATGCTCACCCACCAGCTTGCGCACTTCGGCGGCCTTGGGATGGCCCTGATCGACATCGGCGAGCTGGGCCGCAAGCCCGTCGAGCTGAAAACCGATCTGATCGACCAGCTTGACCGCTGGCGGGGGCAAGGCCCGGCGCTGGCTTTCAAGCCACAGCTCGGTTCGGCCGACCAGTGCGCGGACATCGGTGCCGGCGGGATCGAGATCAGCCCGGGTCGGCATCTTGAAGCGCGGGTATTTGCCGAACACGAACAGCGCTCCGGTGCTTGCTGCAATGCCAATCAGCAGTCCGGTAAAGCCGATCCCGCCGATGATCGAGCCGACTATCCCCAGTCCCAGCCACAGCGCCACGCCAGCGACAGCGATGTTGCGGACCTTGCGCCAGTAATGCCCGGCCCGGATCGCCGAAGCGCCTTGCCCGATCGAACGCCGCCGCCCGCCCGCGCGCTGGTCCACCAGCGTCCGCCGGGCCGCGCCGATGATCTGGGCGGACTGGTTCGCTTCCCCGGCCAAGTCAGCCCTCCAGGCTCAGCAAGCTTGGCGCGTCGCTGGCGACCTGCGCCTGATTGGCGCCTTCGGCCCGGGCGATGTAGCCTTTGGATTTTTCCACTTCGGCCGACAGCGTGGTGACGGTCTGCTTCATGTTTTCCAGCGCCTTGACCTTGAAAGTGTCGATATTGTCCATCGTGTCATAGATGTTCTGGAATGCGCGTTGCAGCGTTTCGATCGGGATCGTGCTGCTCGCGGCCATCTCGTGAATCTTGCCGGTCTGGTCGCGGAGCAGAGCGCCGGTCGAATCGATCAGGCCTGCCGTTGTCGTGTTCAGCGCGGTGACCTGTTCGAGCACCAGCCGCTGGTTGGCCATTGCCTGTGAAACGGTCACCGCAGTGCGCAGCGCGGCGACTGTGGTGGTGCTGGCCCGGTCGACCCCCTTGACCAGTTCGACGTTGTTCTTCTTGACCAGATCGAGCGCCAGATAACCCTGCACCGAAACCGCCATCTGGGTCAGCAGATCCTGGGTGCGCTGACGTACATAGAACAGCGCGCTCTCGCGGATCGCTTTGGCCTTGGCCGGATCGGTCGCGTCGAGTTCGGCCGCCTTTTCTTCAAGCTTGCCGTCGAGCGTGCGCGAGATATGGATCATCTGCTCGAGCTGACCCATCGCCTCCCACAGTTTCTGCCGCTCAACATCGATCGCGGCGTTGTCCATCAGCAGCTCGTCCTTGCCCGAGCCGAGGTGGCCGAGTACGGCCTGAATGTGCCCCTGCGCGCTTTCATAGCTCTGGAAATAGCGCTTCATCGAATTGCCGAACGGGATGATCCCGAAAATCTTGCGACCCTTGCTGAGCTTGCCCTGCTTGCCCGGGTCGAGCGTCTCGACCGTGCGGCGCAGCTCGGCCAGGTTTGCGCCGACACCCGAATCCTTGTCCATCGCCCGGATCGGCCGGTCGAGGAACCGGTTCGACATTCCCGAAGCGGCCATGATTTCCTTGCGGCCCATGTTGGTGATCGCATCGACTTTCTTGCCGAATTCGGGCGAGTTGGCATCCGATGAAACCAGATCGGCGATGAAGGCATCAACCTTGGTGTCCAGCTTCGATTTGTTGTCATCTGAAACCGGGACCAGCCCGATCGCCCGTTCAGTCGGGATCACCGGTACCGCATCGGGCGGGGTCAGCGTCAGCGTAGGGGCTTCGGTGGTGCCGGGAGTGGTGGCCATGGTTCATCCTCGCGAAAACAGTCGTGCCGCCAATGTGGGATGGCCGCACGAACTATGCAAGCTGTGTTATCAAGATAAGACAGGAGGAGCAAGCGGGTGAGGGATCAGCCCAGCAAGCGCCGCAGCAACCCCTTGCGCGTTTCCGGCGGGTTCTGGCCGGAAATCTGGTACAGATAGTTGGCAAGAACCGCAGCCTGTTGCGCGGTCATGACGATGTGGTGATCGTCAATCTCGCGCTGGTTCTCGCGCCGGGTCGATTGCACGCACTGCAAGGTGAGATCAACTTTGCCACCAAACGCATGATGGGCCCAGCCGACCAAAACCCCAAAGCTCTCCTGCACGCCCACGTCCTCACCCATCGCCCCACTCTCCAAGCACAATTCTGGCTGAACAGGATATTGCAGACTGCGCCGAATGCAACGCTGCGCCGAGTCCCGGAACGGGAACCCTAAAACGGGGACACTATACTAATTAGACTCTGCTGCTGATCCTTGCTACGCCCCTCCCATGGCCCGCCTTCCCCGCACGGTGATCCCCGGCGTCCCGCACCACGTTACCCAGCGCGGCAACCGCCGGCTGCCGGTATTCTTCTCGGATGACGACCGCCGCCTCTACCTGTCGCTGATCCGCGAGGGGTGCGGGAAAGCCGGGGTGCGCTGCCTCGCCTGGTGCCTGATGGACAACCATGTCCACCTGATCCTCGTGCCCGAGACTGCCGACGGCTTGCGCGCCGCGCTCGCCGAAGCGCACCGCCGCTATTCGCGTGCGATCAACTTTCGCGAGGGCTGGCGCGGCTACCTGTTGCCGAAGCTGCTGGGCCGTCTTCGGACCCTGCCGGCAACGTTGTTGTTGTTTCCGATGTGGTGGTTGTGGCACCTGCCGTTTTTTCTGGGCCGGCCGGAGTTCGGCCTGCCGCAGTTCCTGGGTTTCGGTCTTGGGATTCTCTCGGCGTCGATCTGGCTCACGTTCCACTGACCTCGAACTTCGGTAATACCGACGTGTCAGTGACGAACTTCTGGAAGATGGACTTGTCGCTGGCGAAGCGGAAGGCATCGTCCGGGTCGATCTGCTTCTTCTGGATCGCATCCATTAACGCCTGGTCCATCATCTGCATCCCCAGGTCCTTGCCAGTCTGTAACTGCGCGGCGATCTGGTGCGTCTGATCTGTCATGATCAGTTTGGCAATCGCCCGCGTCATCAGCATGATTTCCACCACGGCCCTGCGAGCTCGCCCGTCCGGCGTGCGAACCAGGGTCTGGGTGATGACCGCGTTCAGGCTCTGGGCGAGGAAGCTCTTGGACTGCTCGCGCATGTCGCCCGGAGATCGGAAGAGCACACGTCTGAACTCC
>CALMBN010000180.1 GCA_937860195.1 uncultured Novosphingobium sp. | reverse complement strand
ATGGCCTTCGGGTTTGATTTCCGGCGCGAAACCTACAGCTTCAACGGCTCAGCCGCTGCAGCAGCCAACCAGCCGGTGATCTACCTGGCCGCATTTGACAACGTCAACGCGCTGACCGCGAAGGAACGGACCGTCAAGGCCGCCTATGTCGAAGTCGACTTGCCGGTGCTGGACATCCTCAACATCACCGGCGCGGTGCGGATGGATAACTATTCGGGCTTTGGCAAGACCGTCAATCCAAAGGTTTCGGTCAAATTCCAGCCGCTTGAGCTAGTGATGTTCCGCGCGTCTTATTCAACCGGCTTCCGCGTGCCGAGCTTCAACCAGATCTTCAACGGGGTAACGCTCAGCCCTTATTCGGGCAGCGATCTGGCTGATCCTGTCGCTTGCCCCGGTGGTGTGCCGACCAGTGCCTATCTCTCAGGATTGCCGTGCGCACAAATCCGCCCGGATATCGCGACCGGCGGCACTATCGACCTTTCACCTGAAAAGGCCAAGATGGCCAGCGTCGGTGTCGTGTTCCGTCCTGCTCCGCGCTGGTCGCTCTCTGCCGATTGGTGGACGATCAGCGTCGATGACACGATCCAGCTGCTGACCTTGCGGCAGCTGATCGACAATGCGGCGCTGTTCCCTGATCGTTTCATCCGCAGTGGTGGCACCATCACTGTCATCGATCAGCGCTGGATCAACGCCGGATCGCGCCGTACGCAGGGCGTTGAATTTGCCGTGCGCGGTGGGTTCGAAGTCGGTGGGCTGGGCATGATCAACGTCGGATTGGACGGCTCGCTCGCGCTCAAGAAACGTGAAAAGCTGACCCCGTCTGCGGCCTATGGCCCAAGCTTGATCGGGGTGTTTACCTTTGCCGGCGATCTTGGCCTGCGCTGGAAGCACAATGCCTGGATCAACCTCGTCAATAATGACTGGGCGGTGACGTTTACCCAGGTGTTCCGCTCAGGCTACAAGAACCAGGCGCTACCAGGGATTGCGGCGGGGACGATCACCCGCCCGGACTTCAATCCGCGGGTCAAGCCGTATCAGATTTACAATCTTTCGGCTTCCTATCTGGGATTTGGTCCGAACTACCGGATCACGCTGGGCGTGCGGAACCTGTTCGATACCGATCCGCCGTTCGCGATCACTTATGATGGCAACACCGGCGCGGGCAGCAGCTGGGAACCTCGCGTTGCCGATCCGCGTGGCCGGTCCTTCACGGTCTCGGCTGAGGTGAGGTTTTAGCTTCAGGTTGCTGTTGGCTGATCCAAATGGGCGCTTCGATGGATCGGGGCGCCCATTTTGGTAAAATCGGCCGGGTGAAACATCTTTAACCGACCTTTCACTTTGATCTGCGATGGCGGACACTCAAGTCAACCACTCACAGCGGTCAAAACATGTCGGATCAACCAAAAGTTGCCAATACGGGAAGCCGAAAGGCCGGCCGCGCTGAATGGAGCGCCGATGTGCAGTTCCGCTGCGGGAATCGCCGGGCGGTGGTGCAGCTTGCCGATATCTCGCAAAACGGCGCGCGGGTGAAGGGCGTGTTTCTGGTTCGCCAGGGCGATACTTTCTACCTGAAATTGTCCGGGATGGAATCGTTCGAGGCGCGGGTTGTCTGGGCCGAAGAGTTTGAGTTCGGCTGTGAGTTTCTGCGCCCGCTCAATCCGGTTATCCTCGAAGCACTCGTCCACAGCCGTTAGGTCGCTGCCCGATTGCCGAGGCTTGGGCGCAAGTCCATAATCGCTGCCATGGCGACCACGCATTCCGATCGCGGACACGAATTGCTGCATGGTGCCCGCGTGTTACGTGGAGGGCCCGGCTGGCTGGTCAGGTTGCTCGGTGGACGCGGTGAAGCGCTGCTCGACCGCATAGACTCTGGTCTGGTCTCGGGATCGATCGATCTCACCCTCCCCGACGGCACGTTTCGCAAGCTGGGCGGGCGTTCATCCGGCTTTGAGGCGACCGTCCATTTGCGCAGCTGGCGAGGGTTGCTGCGGGCAGCGACGGCAGGTTCGGTCGGGGTTTATCAGGGCTGGGAAGCCGGTGACTGGACCAGCGCAGATCCGGTTCAACTGTTTGCGATCTTTGTCGCAAATGCGGACAGTTTGGGCGATGTCGCACGTGCGCATGGACCGTGGCGCTGGTTGGGCCGCGCGCTCCATTTGATTCGTCGCAACAACCGGGCCGGATCGCGCCGCAACATCCACGCCCACTATGATCTTGGCAACGATTTCTACGAGGCCTGGCTCGATCCGGAACTGGTCTATTCCAGCGCCCGCTTCGACGGCCGAGCGCCCGATCTTGCCACTGGCCAGCAACACAAGCTCAAAACAATCGCCGACCGGATTGCCGGAGCGAAGTCAGTGCTGGAAATCGGCTGCGGTTGGGGGGCGTTGGCGCAACAGCTGCATCAATCCGGAATGGCAGTCACCGCTATCAGCCTTTCGGAGGAGCAACTGGCTTGGGCGCGGGAGCGGCGAAATCCGGCCATCGACTTCCGTAAGCAGGACTATCGCGAGGTGGCAGGGCAATATGATGCCGTAGCCAGCGTCGAGATGGTTGAAGCGGTTGGGCAGCAGTATTGGCCCGATTTCTTCGATTGCCTGATCCGCAATCTCAAACCCGGTGGACGCGCCGCGATCCAGTATATCGCGATCCGTGACGAACTGTTCGAAGCCTACGCTGCCAGTGCCGATTTTATCCAGACCTATGTCTTTCCCGGAGGAATGCTGGTCAGCGAAGCGGCTTTCAAACGGCTGGCTGCGCAGCGTGGGCTTGACTGGTGTGATCCGGTTTCGTTCGGCGGCGACTATGCCGAAACGCTGCGGATTTGGCGCGAAAACTTTGACACTGCGGCCACCGAGAGACGCTTGCCCGCCGGGTTCGATGATCGCTTCATCCGGCTCTGGCGGTTTTATCTGATGTATTGCGAAGGCGGATTTCGTGGCGGTGGAATTGATGTCCGCCAGGTCACGCTCGTCAAGTGAACCTCTGTCCGGGTTGCGATGCCGTGTGCCAATTTAATGGGTATGGCACGGGGGGATCGAGATCGCGAACCCCGGACAGAAGTTGCGAGAAAGCTTAGGACAACGCCCGGAATGGCGCGTCTGCCCGCCAGCGAGTCAGAATGTTGTCATGGATAATCGGTGAAAGCAGCTTGTCGAAAGCGCAGCCAACCAGGCTGTTGTCCCACCACACCACTTCGGCCTGAAGCGATTCGATGCCCGGCAGGGTTAGCCAGCAGACGGTGCCGGGTTGAACCCGGTTGACCGCAGAACCGCAAAAGCCGCTGAGCGACAGATCATGGACGACGGTCTGAAAGCCGCGCCCGCCAGAAACCCGCAAGGCAGCAGGAATTGAAATTCGCGTGCGCGGAGCGCTGCGATCTTCCTGTGCGGCAGTGAAATAGGAATCTCGTTGGATAAGAAAATTTTCAGCCATGGTTACGCGCCCCTTTGTGACAGGCTTGTCGCGGGGTTTCCCGACAAGCTTCGCACTGTATGCCGCATCGCGGTTTCCGGGGATTTACGAGGTCTGGTTAACCCGCTCGCGATGCGGGCTGGCAAACTGTTCACCAAGCAACGCCAGAATGCGTTCAGCAACCACGGCTGGTAGCTTGACCGAGGCCGGGTCTTCGCCCGGATAGGCCTTTGCCCGCATTGTCGTACGAGTGGCACCTGGATCGACGATACCGACGCGTAACTTGCCGATATTGCGGGTTTCCTGGGCGTAGCATTCGAAAAGCGCCTCTGCCGCAGCCTTGCTTGCGGCATAGGCCCCCCAATAGGCGCGGGGGGCGGTAGCAACCGAGGTTGTAAGGTAGATCAGGCGCGGATCGGCGCTGGCCTTCAAGAGCGGATCGAACCGGGCGATTAACGCCTGCGCGGCGAGCACGTTAACGGTCAAAGCCTTTGAGAAGGCCGTCTGGTCGATATCCTTCACCGCCATCAGTTCGGGCAGGATCGCGGCGCAATGAATCAGCACGTCCAGTTTTTTCCAGCGTTCGGCGACAGCATTGGCAAGCCGGGTGATTCCATCGGCATCAGTCAGATCGACCGGGGCGATAGTGGCGCTGCCACCGGCCTCGAAAATCCGCTGTTCGACAGCTTCCAATGCCTTGGTGTCGCGCCCGGTCAGCACGACATGGGCCCCGGCCCCGGCCAGCGTTTCGGCAATGGCCGCACCAATCCCCCGGCTAGCGCCGGTGACGAGCGCAACCTGCCCGGTCAGGTCAGTCACGCGACCTGGCCGACCGGCAGCACCAACTGGTCGGAAACCGCCTCACGCTCGGCCAGGTCGGTCAGGCTGGTCGGATATTCGCCGGTAAAGCAGGCATCGCAGTGCTGCGGGCAGGCGGCGTTGCGTTTGGCTTCGCCGACCGCGCGGTAGAGCCCGTCGATCGAGACGAAGGCGAGACTGTCAGCAACGATGAACTTGGTCATCTCCTGAATATCCATCCGCGCGGCGAGCAACTTGCTCCGCTCGGGCGTATCGACCCCATAGAAGCATGAGTGCATCGTCGGCGGGCTGGCGACCCGCATATGGACTTCGGCCGCGCCGGCATCGCGCATCATCTGGACGATCTTCATCGAGGTCGTTCCGCGCACAATCGAATCGTCGATCAGCACGATCCTCTTGCCCGCGACCAGCGCGCGGTTGGCGTTGTGCTTGCGCTTGACATCGGCATGGCGGGCACCATCGCTCGGCTGAATGAAGGTCCGCCCGACATAGTGTGAGCGGATGATCCCCAGTTCGAACGGGATGCCTGATTCCTGCGCATAGCCGATTGCCGCGGGCACGCCACTGTCGGGCACCGGGATCACCAGATCGGCCTCAACCGGAGCTTCCTTGGCCAGTTCCATCCCGATCTGCTTGCGCACTTCATAGACCGACTGGCCGCCCATCACCGAATCCGGACGGCTGAAATAGACGTGCTCGAAAATGCAGGGGCGGGGGGAAGCCTTTCCGAACGGACGATGGCTGGACATGCGGCCATCGGCGCGGACTTCGATGATTTCGCCGGGTTCAACCTCGCGGACGAAATCGGCCCCGACGATGTCGAGTGCGACACTCTCGCTGGCGAAAACCGTTGCATCGCCGATCTTGCCCATCACCAGGGGGCGGATACCCAGCGGATCACGACACGCAATCATCCTTTTGGGGGTCATGCAGATCAGCGAATAGGCTCCTTCGATCATCCGCAGCGCATCGACAAAGCGGTCCATCAGGGTGGGATAACGGCTGGTTGCGATCAGGTGCAGGATCACTTCGGTGTCAGAGGTCGACTGGAATATCGCCCCCTTGGCCACCAGTTCCTGTTTCAGCGTCATCGCGTTGGAAATGTTACCATTGTGCGCGACTGAGAAAGCCCCGCGGGCAAGGTCAGCGTGGAGCGGCTGGACGTTCCGCAGGCCCTGGCCGCCGGTGGTTGAATAGCGAACGTGGCCGCTTGCCATTTCGCCGGGCAGTTCAGCCAGCGAGCCATCGGCGAAAACTTGCGCGACGTGGCCAAGACCGCGCCGCGCGAAGAAGCCCTTGCCGTCATAGCTGACGATCCCGACCGCTTCCTGTCCGCGGTGCTGGAGCGCATGGAGACCCAGCGCGGTCATCGCCGAGGCTTCCTTGGCGCCGATCACGCCGAAAATGCCGCATTCCTCGCGCAG
>CALMBN010000179.1 GCA_937860195.1 uncultured Novosphingobium sp. | reverse complement strand
GCTCAGCCCGCTCCACATCGTAATCCCATGATGGAGCAGGTGCTCGATATTCCGGGCCAGGAAATCATCACCAAGGACAACGCGATGGTCGGGGTCGATGCGATCGTGTTTTTCCAGGTGCTCGATGCCGGCAAGGCCGCTTACGAGGTTTCGAACCTCTATGTCGCGATCATGCAGTTGACCACGACCAATCTGCGCACAGTGATGGGCAGTATGGATCTCGATGAAACACTATCGCGGCGGGACGAGATCAACGCAAAGTTGCTGATGGTGATCGATCACGCCACAGCGCCGTGGGGGGTCAAGATCACCCGGATCGAAATCAAGGACATCCGCCCGCCGGCCGATATATCAAACGCGATGGCTCGGCAGATGAAGGCCGAGCGTGAAAAGCGCGCCAACATTCTGGAAGCCGAAGGCCTGCGGGCCGCTGAAATCCTGCGGGCCGAAGGCGAAAAGCAAGGCGCAATCCTTTCGGCGGAAGGCCGCAAGGAAGCCGCCTTCCGCGATGCCGAGGCGCGCGAACGCTCGGCTGAGGCCGAAGCCCGCGCGACCCAGGTGGTGTCCGAAGCGATTGCCACGTCGGGCACCCAGGCCCTCAACTACTTCATAGCGCAGAAATACACCGAAGCTGTGGCCGGGTTCGCCAATTCGCCCAATGCCAAGACGATCCTGTTCCCGGTCGAGGCGACCCAGCTGATCGGATCGATTGGCGGGATCGGTGAACTGGTCAAGGATGCGCTGAGCGACGGGGGCCGCAAGTGAACTTTCTCTCCGGGATAGAACCGCACTGGCTGTGGCTGGGGCTGGGATTGTTGCTCGCGATTGGCGAGATGACGATTCCGGGGGTATTCCTGATCTGGATGGCCGGAGCGGCGTTGATTACCGGGCTTGTCAGCTGGATTTTTCCTGCGCTGGGAATGCCGGGACTGGTGCTGCTGTTTGCAGGTCTCTCGGTGGCTTCGGTGTTTGGCGGACGGCGTTGGCTGCGCAGCAATCCGGTTGAAAGTGCCGACCCCAAGATGAACGACCGCGGGGCGCGTTCGGCCGGCGAGGTCGTGACGGTCACCCAAGTGATCGTCGAGGGGCAAGGCCGGGTCAAAATGGGCGACAGCGAATGGCTCGCCAAAGGCCCCGATGCCGAGCCCGGCACCAAGATGCGGGTAACCGGCAGCGATGGCGTCGTGCTGCTGGTTGAGCATTTGCACTGATCGATCTGCACGCGATCGTCACATTTCCCGGATTAACGCTGCGCGGCTAATGCCCTATGGGAATCGTTAAGCCGGGGCGGGTTGCCCGGCGAGAGGGAACGCGAAGTTCATGACCAGACGCAGTAACCGGCGCAGTTCGCAATCCTCGGCCCTGCCCGACAAGCCCGAGCCAACCGGTTTTCGGCGGTTGGTGCGGCGATTAATCGGGTGGGGTGTCGTGCTCGGTCTGCTCGGGGCGGGATCGCTGGCCGGAGCCGTGGCCTGGCAGGTGAACAAGCTGCCAGGCTTTGACAGTATCAAGACCATCCAGTCCGAACAGATGATCGTTGTCCGCGCCCGCGATGGGACGCAGTTGGTCACGATCGGGCGATCTTACGGCAAGTGGCTTGGTCACGATCAGATCCCGCAGGTGATGAAAGACGCAATGCTCTCGACCGAGGACAAGCGGTTTTACAATCACATCGGGATCGATCCGATCGGCCTTGCCCGCTCGTTCAAGGTCCGGTTTGATGAAGGCCGGTTCACGCAGGGCGGTTCGACCATTACCCAGCAGCTGGCCCGCACAGTCTTCCTCAACAATTCCAAGACTTTTGGCCGAAAGCTTCAGGAAGCCGTCATCGCGCTGGCGCTGGAATGGAAGTTTTCCAAGGAGCAGGTGCTCGAGCTGTACCTTAACAAGGTCTATTTTGGCGGCGGAGCCTATGGCATCGATGCGGCAAGCCAGAAGTTTTTCGGCCATTCTGCCACCACGTTGAACTTGCCCGAATCGGCGATCATTGCGGGCTTGGTCAAGGCCCCTTCGCACTATGCCCCGACCGCCGATGCCGAAGCCGCGCGTGGCCGGGGTTCGGTTGTGCTCGGCTTGATGGTCGGCAACGCCAAGGTCGATGCCGGTCGTGCGGCCAAGGTTGAGTTTGAGAAAATCGCCTTTGCCAAGGAATCCGGACAGAATTCCGTGCGTTATTTCACCGATTGGGCCTTGCCGCAGCTTAACCTGCTGCTCGGAGAGACCGACGAGCCGATCGAGGTTTGGACCACACTTGACCCCAGGCTGCAGAACGCAGCAACGGCGGCGATCCAGAACAATGTTCCAGGCGGCACCCAGGGCGCGCTGGTCAGCATGGACCGCGATGGCGCAGTGCTCGCGCTGGTCGGCGGGACCGACTATGTCACCAGCAACTACAACCGCGCGGTGAACGCGGTGCGGCAGCCGGGTTCGGCCTGGAAGCTGTTCGTTTATCTCGCCGCGCTGCAGGCCGGCTATACCCCCAATGCCGAAGTGATTGACGAGCCGGTGACGATTCAAGGCTGGAGCCCGCGCAATTCAGGCGGCGGGTTTGCCGGGAAAATCGATGTCCGGACCGCCTTTGCCTATTCCAAGAATACCGTTGCCGCGCAGTTGGGGCAGGAAGTGGGATTTTCGGCAGTCGCCGGGATCGCCAGATCATTCGGGATCTCGACTCCGATCTCGACCGTGCCGTCGATGGTGCTTGGCACCAACGAAGTGCGACTGATCGATCTGACCCGCTCCTTTGCCGTGATCTCTGCCAAAGGCATGGCCGTGGAGCCTTATGGCATCGTCAAGGTCGTGACCACCGACGGTAAAGTGCTCTACAACCGGGCGCGCAAGCCTGGCCCGCTCCTGATCCCGGCCCATGTCGCAGCGGGCATGACCGACATGTTGCAAAGCGCGGTCAATATCGGCACCGGCAAGGCCGCTCAGATTGGCCGCCCGGTAGCGGGCAAGACCGGGACCACCACGGCCAACAAGGACGGTTGGTTTCTGGGTTTCTCCAGCGGTGTCACCACCGGGGTGTGGATGGGTCGTGACGATGACCGGCCGGTGCCTGGCCTGCAAGGCGGCACTGCCCCGGCGCGCGCCTTTGCCTCATACATGAAAGTGGCGGTGGCCGGCCGGCCGATCGAAAAGTTTGAAACCGATCTGACCCTGCCGGCCTGGCAACTCGAATCCGATGACGAACCGTTGATGAGCGGCGCGCCGGACGAGTATCAATATGTCGATGAGCAAGGCAATCTGGTCGCCCCGGAACGCCCGCAGGAGGACTTTCCGTCACCAGATGCGCCTGGCAACAAGGGCGGCCTGGTTCCGGTCCCGCCGCCGCCGGCCGCGAATGAGGATTTCCTCAACGAGGCAACTGGCAAGGACAAGGCCTCCAACGCTGGCTCGCCGGGATAGCAGCCCGGCTTGCTGGCCCGCAGATTCAGGGCGCGGATTTCTGAAGCATCGCCTTGCAACTTTCAGCCAGGTACTCGCGTCAGAATTCCAGTTCGCCTTGTAAATTCCCGCCAACGGGCCCGGCTTCCGGCTCGTCTTCGTCCAGCGCAGAGAGCGTCAGCCCGACCAGCCTGACTGGCTGGGCCAGCGGCAGAACTTCATCCAGCAACGCATGGCCGATGGCCGAGAACTCGGCCAAACCTGAAACCGGGCGGGGCAGGCTGCGGGCCCGGGTCAGGCCAGTGAAGTCCTTGTGCTTTAGTTTCAGCGTGACGGTCCGTCCTCTGGCCCCGGCTTTTTCGATTCGTTGCCACGTAATTGCAATGATCCGCTCAAGCACTTCGCGCAAAACCGAGCCGGACGAGATGTCCTTGTCGAGTGTGCGCTCGGCTCCCACTGATTTCCTCGCCCGATTGGCTTTGACCCGCCGCAGATCGATCCCCCTTGCAGCGCGATAGAGATAATCGGCCTGACTGGCGAAGTGCTGGCGCAGAAAATGGATGTCCTTGGCGGCCAGGTCCGCACCACTTTCGATCCCGAGTAAAGCCATCTTTTCCGCGCCGCGCGGGCCGATTCCGTGAAACCGCCGAACCGGCATTGTGGCGATGAACGCGGCGCCCTCGCCTGGGCGGATCAGACAGATCCCATCGGGCTTGTTCTGGTCACTGGCGAGCTTGGCGATGAACTTGTTGTAGGACACGCCTGCGCTTGCAGTCAGCCCGGTTTCGGCCTTGATCCGCGCCCGGATCAGTTCCGCAATCCGGGTGGCAGAACCGATCCCTTTCAAATCGTCGGTGACATCGAGATAGGCTTCATCCAGGCTCAGCGGTTCGACCAATGGGGTGAATTCCAGGAAAATCTCTTGCACCTGGCGAGAGATTGCCGAGTAGACCGCAAAACGCGGCGGCCTGAAAATCAGCTGCGGGCAAAGCCGTCTGGCGGTCACCGACGGCATGGCTGAGCGGCACCCGAACTTGCGCGCTTCGTAGCTGCAGGTCGACAGCACCCCGCGCGGACCTTCTCCGCCAACCGCAACCGGAAGCCCCTGCAACGACGGATCGTCGCGCTGTTCGACGCTGGCGTAAAAGGCATCCATATCGACGTGGATGATCTTGCGCAGGCCGCCGCCTTCGGTTTCCTCCAATTCGGGCGGCGGCGCGGACATTCCCGAACCATAGCGCAAACGAAACGATTTGGCTTGGGGGGTGGCAGATTGCGCACATTCCGGCCATAGGCAGCCTGTGCTTGCCGACAGTCCTCCCCATAGCGCCGCGATGCCGTTGCCAATCCGCGAAGGCGAGCTGGTGGCGATGCTCGCTCTGGTGCAGGCGCTTCACGCGCTGGCGATCGACGCGATGCTGCCTGCTCTGGGGGTGATGTCGCGCGAACTGGCAGTGACCGATCCCAATCAGCGCCAACTGGTGATCGGCATGTTTCTGCTCGGGCTTGGGCTCGGCTCGCTGGTGCCTGGCGTTCTGGCTGACCGCTATGGGCGCAAACCGGTGTTGCTGGCCAGCATTGGCGCCTATGTTGTGCTCGCACTGGCCTCTGCGTTGGTGACCAGCATCGAGGCGCTGATCGCGATCCGGCTGGCGCAGGGCATCGTCAGTTCCGGTCTCTCGGTGATCCCGTCGGCGATCATCCGCGATCGCTTTTCCGGGGACCGGATGGCGAAGTTGCAGTCGCTGATCGGGGTGATCTTCATGGTCGTGCCGATGATCGCGCCGTCGATCGGGCAAGCGATCATGCTGGTCGCAGACTGGCGCTGGATCTTCGGGCTGATGGCACTGCTCGGTGTCGTCATGGCCGGATGGATCACACTGCGACTGCCCGAGACGCTTCATGCCGAATACCGACAGAACGTCCATTTCAAGACAATTTTCATCAACATGAGCGCCTCGCTGACCGACCGCGCGGCGAGCGGCTATGTTCTGGGCGGGGCGCTGATGCTGGGGGCGGGCTGGGGCTATATCCAGTCGAGCCAGCAACTGGTGGCCGAGCATTTCGGGGCAGGGCCTGCGTTTCCGCTGATCTTCGGGGCAATGGCACTTGGGATGGCTGGGGCCAATTTCACCAATTCGCGGATCGTGGAGCGGTTCGGCGCGCGGCGCGTTTCGCATGCCGCAATGCTGACCTATCTGGCGCTCTCGCTGCTTCATCTTGCCGTTGCGCTGGGCGGGAATGAGACGTTGTGGCAGTTCGTGACGATCCAGACCGTCACGATGATGATGATGGGCTTTGTCGGGGCCAATTTCGGCTCGATTTCGCTTCAGCCGTTTGCACGAATCGCTGGTGCGGCAAGCTCGGCGCAGGCTTTCGTCAAGCTGGTGCTGGCCTCGCTGATCGGCTGGGCAGTGGGGCAATCCTATAACGAGACCGCATTGCCCTTCCTGCTCGCGCTCTTGGCTTCCGGGCTACTGACCCTTTTGCTGGTGTTGTGGAGCGAGCACGGCCAGTTGTTCCGCCGCCTGAGTCCGCCCGGTGCGCTGCGGGATGTGCCGCTGGCATGAGCGAGCCTTTCGATCTGGCGGTGATCGGCGGCGGCGTGAACGGGGCGGGGATCGCCCGCGATGCGGCCGGACGCGGGGCCAAGGTGCTGCTGCTCGAAGCTGGCGATTTGGCCCAGGGCACCAGCTCGGCCTCGACCAAGCTGATCCACGGCGGCTTGCGGTATCTCGAGCATTACGAGTTCGGCCTGGTCCGCGAATCGCTGACCGAACGGGAAACGCTGTGGAAGATTGCCCCGCATATCATCCACCCGCTGCGGTTCGTGCTGCCATGGGTTGAAGGGCTGCGGCCGCGCTGGCTGTTGCGGCTGGGGCTGTTCCTCTATGACCACATCGGCGGGCGCAAGACGTTGCCGGCGACCCGCACGGTCGATTTGCGACAACACGCCGCTGGGGTCCCGCTCAAAGGTGGATTCTCAACCGCGTTCGAATATTCCGATGGCTGGGTCGATGATGCCCGGCTGGTAGTGCTCAACGCCATGGATGCGGTGGAACGCGGCGGCACGGTCAAGACCCGCACCCGCGTGACATCCGCGCGGCGTGAGGGCGAGCTATGGCGAATCGAGGCCGGGAACGAGTTCTTCTTCGCCCGGGCGCTGGTCAATGCCGCCGGGCCCCGCGTGCTCGAGGTTGAGGCCTTGGCTGGAGAATCCCCCGATTATGCCATGCGACTGGTCCGCGGCAGCCACATCGTGGTCCCGGCGCTGTTCGATCATCCCTATTCCTATTTCTTCCAGCTGCCCGACGGCCGGATATTCTTCGCGATCCCCTATGAACGGCACTTCACTCTGATCGGCACCACCGATGTCGATCATGCCGGCACGCTCGACAAGATCGAGGCGAGCGCCGAGGAGATCGCCTATCTGTGCGACGGGACCAGTCGCTATTTCGGCAAGGCGATTACGCCCGCCGATGTGGTCTGGACCTATTCTGGCGTGCGGCCCTTGGTCAGCGACAACAGCGGCAAGCCCGAGGCGGCGACGCGCGGGTACCGGCTGGACCTCTCAGAAGCTGAGGCAGGGGTGCCGTTGCTGTCGGTCTATGGCGGCAAGATCACCACCTATCGGCATCTGGCCGAGGAAGCGGTGGACCTGATGGCAGCGCGGCTGCCCGCGCTGTCCGGCCCTGGCTGGACCCGCAGCGCGGCGCTCCCCGGCGGGGACTTTGCGATCGACGGGCTGGAGCCGCTGAAGGCCGAGCTGGCGCGCGACTTTGCCTTTCTGGCGGCCGACGATGTTGACCGGATCGCACGGGCCTATGGCACGCGGGCACGGGCTTGGCTGGCACGCGAGCAAGGCCGCGATTTCGGCGGCGGATTGCGGCAGGCCGAAGTGGATTATCTGGTGGCTGAGGAATGGGCGGTCAGCGCCGAAGACGTGTTGTGGCGTCGGACCAAGCTGGGGCTGCGGTTGAGCAAGGCTGAGGTTGCGGGTTTGAAGGAATATCTGGGCCAATAGGTCCTTCCCAGCCATTACTGAACCAATAGCGAATCCCACACCCGCATCGTCATCCTGAACTTGTTTCAGGACCCATCGTGCCGCAAGCTCGGCGCGTGAGGTCTTGGACGCGGGTTTCAGTTTGGCCACGCAAGGCTCAGGAGCAGGCAGCGAAATGGGCCCTGAAACAAGTTCAGGGTGACTAATTTGGAGTAGTGCAGAATGTCGGGATACGAACACATCCTCTCCGAACAGCGCGGCGCGGTGACGCTGATCACGCTCAATCGCCCGCAGGCGCTGAACGCGCTCAACTCGGCCGTGCTGGAAGAGCTGATCGTGGCCTTCGCCGCGTTTGAGGCTGATCCCGGACAACGCTGCGCGGTGCTGACCGGCGCGGGCGAAAAGGCCTTTGCGGCGGGTGCCGACATCAAGGAAATGGCTGATAAACCTGCCGCTGATTTCTATGCGCAGGATTTCTTCAGCCGCTGGTCCAGTCATCTGGTCAAGGCCGTCCGCAAGCCGTGGATCGCGGCGGTCAACGGTTTTGCGCTGGGCGGCGGGTGTGAGCTTGCGATGATGGCGGACTTTATCATCGCTTCGGAAAACGCCCGCTTTGGCCAGCCCGAGATCAAGCTGGGTGTCGCCCCCGGAATGGGCGGCAGCCAGCGGCTGACCCGCGCGGTCGGCAAGGCCAAGGCGATGGAAATGTGCCTGACCGGGCGGATGATGGGCGCAGAAGAGGCCGAGCGTTCCGGTCTGGTCGCACGGGTAGTGCCGCTGGCTTCGCTGATCGAGGAAGCGCTCAAGACCGCCACCGAGATCGCCGCGATGCCGCCCTTGGCCGCGATCGCCAACAAGGAAATGGTCAACGCCGCGTTTGAAACCGGGCTCGATCAAGGCATCCTGATCGAACGCCGGATCTTTCAGGTCCTGACCGCCACCGAAGACAAAGCCGAAGGCATGGCCGCGTTTATCGAAAAGCGGCCCGGGGTGTGGAAGGGGCGATAATGGGATTTCGACTGTTCATCGGCGCGATGTGGCTGGCCCTGGCCGCATTCACTGCAGCGGTCATCTGGCGGGACGGTCTGAACCTTTTGCCGGTGTTCTTTGGAGCGATTGCGGATGGCCATTGGCCGGGCCAGTTTAACGCAGATTTTCTCTCGTTTCTGGCCTTGTCTGGGTTTTGGACAGCCTGGCGTTCCGGCTTTTCGCCAGGCGGACTGACGCTGGGAATTTTCGCCTTCTTCCTCGGCGGCGGTTTTCTGCTGCCATACCTGTTCTACCTGTCGCTTCGTCACCGCGGCGATCCTGCGCAAATGTTGCTTGGAGTTCACCGGAAATGAAAATCGCCTTCATCGGCCTCGGCAATATGGGCGGCGGGATGGCCGCAAATCTGGTCAAGGCAGGGCATGAGGTTCATGCCTTCGACCTCTCGCCAGAAGCTCTCGCCCGAGCGAAAGACAACGGCTGCGCGACATACACCTCGGCGCGTGAGGCAGTTCAAGGGGTTGAGGCGGTGGTTTCGATGTTGCCCAACGGTCAAATCATGGAGGGTGCCTACGTCAACGATGTGCTGGGTGCGGCCCCGCCAGCGACATTGCTGCTCGACTGTTCAACGATTGATGTCCGCACTGCAAAGGACGTTGCGTTTCTGGCCGGTTCCAAGGGTTATGCGATGGTCGATGCCCCAGTTTCCGGCGGGATCGCAGCGGCCAATGCCGGCACGCTGACCTTCATGGTCGGCGGCAGCGATGACGCTTTCGCCAAGGCGGAGCCGATCCTATCCGCGATGGGCAAGGCGGTAATCCACGCCGGGGCCAGCGGCGCAGGTCAGGCAGCGAAAATCTGCAACAACATGATCCTTGGCGCGACGATGATCGCGACCTGTGAGGCATTTGCCTTGGCCGAAAAGCTCGGGCTCGACCTCCAGACCTTCTATGACATTTCCAGCAAAGCCTCGGGCCAGTCGTGGTCGATGACCAGCTATTGCCCGGTCCCTGGTGTTGGCCCGGCCAGCCCGGCAGACAATGGCTATCAAGGCGGGTTCGCCGCCGCGCTGATGCTCAAAGACCTGAAGCTCGCGATGGATGCAGCAAAGTCCGCCGGAGCCAAAGTGCCGATGGGCCAACGGGCAGAAGAACTCTATGCCCGGTTCACCGCCGACGGCCATGGCGGCACCGATTTCTCAGGGATCATTCAAGCGCTTTGACGCTTGGCACCGTGACGTCAAAGCGGTGGATCAGATGTAGCGGCTCACCAGGTTTTCGGCGTATTCCTGTCGGCCAGAGCGGGGCTGCGGATTGATCCCGGCTGCGACCGCATTCTTTGAGATCGACTCCAGGCTCAGCTTGCCAGTCAGCATTGCCTGGGCATCTGCCTGTTGCCATCCGGCATATCGGTCCTTGACCAGCGCAGCCATTTCACCGCCTTCGATCATTGCAGCGGCGTTGAGCAGGCTGCGGGCAAGCACATCGACCCCGCCGATGTGTCCGTGAAACAGATCGGCCGGGTCGATGCTCTGGCGGCGAACCTTGGCATCGAAGTTATTGCCGCCGTTCTTGAATCCGCCGTTTTGCAGAATGTAATACATTGCGGTGGTAATTTCGCGCACGTCGTTGGGGAATTGATCGGTGTCCCAGCCATTCTGCGGATCGCCACGATTCATGTCGATCGAACCGAAAATGCCGAGGTTGATTGCACTGGCAATCTCATGCTCGAAGCTGTGGCCCGAAAGGGTCGCGTGATTGGCCTCGATGTTCATCTTCACTTCCTTTTCCAGGCCGTTGGCCAGGAGGAAGCCGTAGATGGTTTCAACATCGAAATCATACTGGTGCTTGGTCGGCTCATGCGGCTTGGGTTCGATCAGGATATCGCCTTTGAATCCGATCTTGTGCTTGTGTTCGACGACCATCTGCAGGAAGCGACCAAATTGCGCCTTCTCCTGCTTGAGGTCGGTGTTGAGCAGGCAGTCATAGCCCTCGCGCCCGCCCCAAAGTACGTAATTCTCGCCGCCGAGGCGGTGCGTTGCTTCGATGCAATGGCGCACCTGGGTCGCGGCAAAGCGGAAAACGTCCGGATCGGGATTGGTCGATGCCCCGCCCATGTAGCGCGGGTGGCTGAACATGTTGGCAGTGCCCCACAGCAGCTTGATTCCGGTCGCGCCCATTTTGGCCTCGATCTTGTCGACGATCACCGCGAAGTTTTCGACATGCTCCTGAATGGTGTGTGCTTCGGCCATCACATCGACATCGTGGAAGCAGAAAAAGGGCAGGCCGAGCCGGGTCAGAAATTCGAACGCCTCATCTAGCTTGTGGTCGGCCGCCGATTGGTCAAGCGGACCGCCATGCCACGGGCGATTGAAAGTGCCCTTGCCAAAGACATCGAACCCGTCCCAGCAAAAGGTGTGCCAATAGCACACCGCCATCCGCAGATGATCGGCCATGGTCTTGCCCATGACCACCCGGTCCTTGTCGTAATAGCGGTAAGCCAGCGGGTTGGTCGAGCCGAGCCCTTCGAATTTGATCGGCTCGATCCCGGCAAAGTAGGAAGCAGTCATCATCCAATCTCCTGGAATTGCGATTTGAGGTTTGCATAAAGTGCGCGGAAAGCTCCGATCCGCTGCGCAAAGTGATCGGTCAGCCGGTCATCGGGTTCGATAACTGCCGCAATTGGCGGGGCGACGCAGACATCGTCGATGCTGGCCCCGGACTCGGCCAACTGGGCGAGCCGCGCGGCCCCATAGGCCGGGCCGACTTCGCCGCCGTCACGATAAACCAGCGGGCGGCCAAGCGCAGCGCTGAGCACGCGGCCCCAATAGGCCGAGCGCGCGCCGCCGCCGATCACGGTGATCGAATCGATTTCGGCGCCGCTGTCGGTCAGGGCATCGAGCCCGTCTCGAAAGGCCATAGCGACTCCTTCGAGCACCGCCTGCCCCAGCGCCAGTCCATCGGTTTCGTGATCCAGGCCATAGAACACCCCCTTGGCGTGGGGATCGTTGTGCGGGGTGCGCTCGCCCGAAAGATAGGGCAGAAAATACTCGCTTGCCGGTGCGCGATCGGCAGCTTCGAGGCGTTCAAACAGTTCTGCTGCACCGCCAACGCCAGTAAGCCGCGCAACCCAGTCGACACAGCTCGCCGCGCTGAGGATTACCGACATCTGGTGCCAGCGATCGGGCAAGGCGTGGCAAAAACTGTGGACCCCACCGGCCGGGTTGGGGGTGTAGGCACCGTTGGCGAGGAACAGCACTCCCGACGTGCCGAGCGAGAGGAAAGCCTCGCCGGGGCGCACCACGCCGACACCAACTGCGCCCGCAGCATTGTCTCCGCCGCCAGCTGCAACCGGGACACGGTCCATGCCCCAGGCCAATGCAAGTTCGGCCCGCAATTGGCCGGTGGGCTGGTTGCCTTCGAACAGGGTCGGCATGTGGGACCGGGTGAGCCCGGTCGCCGTTAGCATCGTGTCCGACCAATCGCGCGCGCCGACATCAAGCCAAAGGGTTCCAGCGCTGTCAGACATATCGGAAGCGAAATCGCCGGTCATCTGCAGCCGGATATAGTCTTTGGGTAACAGCACCTTGGCGGTTGCGGCGAAGATCTCGGGTTCGTTCTCTCGGACCCATTGCAACTTCGGGGCGGTAAAGCCGGGCATGGCGCGGTTGCCGGTGATTTGCCCCAGTTCGGGCAGCGCGGCCTCCAGCGCCGTACATTGTGCTGCCGAGCGGCCGTCGTTCCATAAAATTGCTGGCCGCAACACGCGGCCCGCTTCTCCCAACAAGGTTGCGCCGTGCATCTGACCGGCGAGACCAATCGCACGAACCTGGCTGCGCAGTTCGGGCTTCAGACCAGTTACGGCTCGCTTGGTCGCGGCCCACCAGTCAGCCGGGTTCTGTTCAGACCAGAGTGGATTCGGGCGTGAAACAGTGAGTGCAGCGCTGGCCTGATCGAGCACCGCGCCCGAGGGATCGGCGATCACGGCCTTGACGCTTGAGGTGCCGATATCGATCCCCAGATACATGGCGGTCTTCCTGCTCCTCATATTCCGCATCCAGGCAGTGTGCCTGCTTGCGCGCGCCTATCGATGGTTTGGTCGATCCGGCCTTTGGTGCGCACAGCAACGCGCTGACAGGCTAACTAAAGCGCGTCAACGCTGAAAGATAGCGCTGTCATCCTGAAGGACAGGGCGGTTCTCGAGTTGATCATTCAAATTGTGATTGTGCAGACTGAAGGCTTCAAAGCTTTCGAAAGACGCAGGCCTGCTGTCCATTCAAGCTCTTCAGGCGGTCGTCAGGTCCATAGATTGGTCCGGCATGAAACGGCTCATCCGGGACCATTTGCGCCTCGTAACCAGCAGCGACCGCCGCAGCGGCAAACTCAAATTGACTGCCCCAGATGATCATCAGTCCGCCGGGTTTCAGGCAATGATCAAGCTGAGAGATCAGGGTATCGAACCGTGAGAACGCCAGGATTGCCGAGCAGTTGTCTGGTCGCTCTGCCTCAAGACGTCCATGCCGCAAGACTGAAAGACAAAAAACCGCGTCATAGCTTTCCGTTTGCTCAGGAGGGCGATCAGCAAGCGCGAAGGCAATCGATCCAATCCCGAGCCGAGCAGCCATCTTGCGGGCAGTCGTCAGGCTGTGGGAGTTGATGTCGATCGCATCGATCCTGGCGTGCGGCAGGTATCCGGCCAAGGTGACCGGCTCTTCACCAGTTGAGCACCCGAATGACAGCAGTTGCGGATGATCAACATCCTTCAAGGCATCGCGGACATATGCAAACAAGGCAGGGTGACGATCCGGCCAGGTATCAGGAAAAGGCTGGAGCAGCACATCGCTGCGCCCAGCCTCAAGCCGGTGGATCGCGCGCAGCACCGGATTGGTTGTCCGCCTGCAAAACCGCCAGACTGCCAGCAACCATGGCCAGCGGAACCTGGCGAAACGATTTGGCGGCATCAGGGACAGACCCGCGTTGGGTTACAGGCGAGCTTTCGAGCCGGTTCCAGCTCCAACAGCTTTTGGTCAAATCGCATGACTCCAAAGACAGCGACGCGGATTTCGTTCAAGGTAGCGCTCCAAACACCCAGCAAGCCTAGGCCGGTCTTGAAAAGTGGTCCAGTCCGGCAACCCGGATCAGGCCATTCGGATCCATCGTCAAGCCGTGGCGAACCTTGCATCAAGCGAGGCAAGCTGTCACTGGCCGGGAATGACTGTATCCCGCGTTCTCAAGCTCGATGGTGTCCACAACTTCCGCGACTACGGGGGGTATGCAGGGGCCGATGGAGCAATTGTAAAGCGCGGCGTGCTGTGGCGCTCGGCCCAGCACGGTGATGCATCCCCGTCCGATCTTGATGCGATCCACATCCTCGAACTCGCCGATGTCATTGATTTGCGGGGGCCGATCGAGCGCGATGCGAAGCCTTGCGTCCGGCACGATGATTTCGCCGCGCGGGTATGGACCTATCCCGAAGAAACCGCCGGTCTTGCCCTTCACACCGAAGCAGCCGACGGAGTGGTCACTGCTGCCGAAGCACGCGCCGCAATGGTCCGGTTGTACGAAGGCATCGCGTTTCGCGAAAATCTGGTGCCGATGCTGCGGCTCTATTTCGAGATTCTCCAACGCGCCGAAGGGCCGAGCCTGGTCCACTGCGTTGCTGGCAAGGACCGCACCGGCTTTGCTGTCGCGATGGCCCAGCATGCGCTGGGAGTGTCGCGTGAGGCGATCATGGAGGATTACCTCATGACCAATTCCGCTGGCAATATCGAGGCCCGGGTTGCAGCAGGAGCCGTCCAGATCCGCGAGCGCCACGGCGCGATTTCAGACGATACGATCCGGGCGCTGATGGGGGTTGAGGCGGACTACCTGAATGCTGCACTTGACGCGGTTGAAGCCCGTCATGGCAGCATCGACGCCTACCTGGCGGCCGTGCTGGGGGTGGATACGGCTGCTCAGGCCGCGCTCCGCCAGCACTATCTCGAAGGCTGAAGAAACGCCCGGACTTCGGCCATGAAACGATCAAACTGGTCGTGGTGCAGCCAGTGTCCGGCATCCTCAAAATCGACCACCCTGGCATTTTGAAACAGCTTGTCGCGGCCGTCCTTGGTTGGGCTGGTGGCCCAGGAATCGTTACCGTAAAGCAGCAGCACCGGACAGGTGATCGCTTGCCACAGCTCGTCCAGCCGCTCTTGCGGGGTGTCCTCAAACGGCCAGACGTTGAGGTAGGGATCGAACTTCCAGCTCCAGGTGCCGTCTTCGTTGCGGCTTGCCCCGTGGATGGTCAGGTGGCGGGCCTGGGCATCCGTCAGAAAGCCGTTTTCTTCTTTCATCCGGGCAAAGGCCGCTTCAATGGTCGGGTAACGCCGCGGGAGCCGACCAGCCGAAGCGCGACGCTTTTCGATCCAGTCGCGAAAGCGGTTGGCATAGCCCGCAGCTTCGCGCTCAGCACGGGTTGCGGGGGAGGGACCAAGCCCTTCGATATTGACCAGCTTGCGGATCTTTTCGGGATAGAGTCCGGCGAACCGGGTGGCGATGTTTCCACCTAGCGAATGCGAGACAATCGTCACCTGATCGTGACCAAGTGTATGCACCAGCTGCGCAAAGTCATAGACGAAGGCGTTTGTTTCGTAGTTGCCGTCCGGTGCCCATGCACTGTCGCCGTGGCCGCGCAGATCGGGCGCGATGACGTGCCAGTCCTTGGTCAGTTCTGCGGCCACCCAATCCCATGATCGACTATGGTCACGCCCACCATGCTGCAGGATCAGCGGCGGGGCATCGGGATTGCCCCAGTCGACGTAGTGGAGGCGCAGCCGCTGCGAGATGAAGCTGTTCGAAGTTGGTCCGTGCGGGGTCATGGCGCGGGCTTTGCCCCCAAGCGTGGGCTGCGTCAATCCGGGGGAAATAGCGCAGCCTAGCACTGGCAAAGGCGCACAGCGGTGCCTATCTGCACCCGCAACGGAGGATTTCATGGCGACCCACACCACCAAGATGCTGATCATCGGCTCGGGCCCGGCAGGGCTGTCTGCCGCGATCTATGGCGCGCGGGCCGGGATGCAGCCGATTGTGGTTCAGGGCCTGCAACCAGGCGGGCAACTGACCATCACCACTGATGTTGAAAACTATCCCGGCTTTCGTGATGTGGTTCAGGGCCCGTGGCTGATGCAGGAAATGCAGGCCCAGGCCGAACAC
>CALMBN010000178.1 GCA_937860195.1 uncultured Novosphingobium sp. | reverse complement strand
ATAGGGCGAGAGATAGCCGCGGTCGAATTGCATGCCTTCAACGACATCGAGTTCGAATTCGAGGCCCTTGGCTTCTTCAACGGTGATCACGCCTTCCTTGCCGACCTTTTCCATGGCCTGAGCGATCTTTTCGCCCACTTCCACGTCGCCATTGGCCGAGATGATCCCGACCTGGGCGATTTCGGAAGACCCTGAAACCGGCTTCGAACGCTTGACCAGATCTTCGACGACCTTGGTCACGGCCAGATCGATCCCGCGCTTGAGGTCCATCGGGTTCATGCCAGCGGCAACGCAGGTCATGCCTTCGCGGACGATCGCCTGGGCCAGCACAGTGGCAGTGGTGGTGCCGTCACCGGCCTGATCGTTGGTCTTGCTGGCGACTTCGCGCAGCATCTGCGCGCCCATGTTCTCGAACTTGTCTTTCAGTTCGATTTCCTTGGCGACGGTAACGCCGTCCTTGGTGATCCGGGGCGCGCCGAAGCTCTTGTCGATCACCACGTTGCGGCCCTTGGGGCCCAGGGTAACCTTGACGGCGTTGGCGAGGATATCGACACCGGCGAGAATGCGTTCGCGGGCATCGCGGCCGAATTTTACGTCTTTGGCTGACATTGTTCAGTTCCTTCGAATAGGGGGAGAAAAAGGCGGTCGCTCAGCCGATAATGCCGAGGATGTCGCTTTCCTTCATGATCAGCAGGTCTTCACCGTCGAGCTTGACCTCGGTGCCCGACCATTTGCCGAACAGCACCTTGTCGCCAGCCTTGACGTCGAGCGGGGTAACCTTGCCGTCATCGGCCCGGGTGCCCGAACCAACCGAGACGACTTCGCCTTCAGCGGGCTTTTCCTTGGCGCTATCGGGAATGATGATCCCGCCGGCGGTCTTTTCTTCGGCTTCTACGCGGCGAACCAGCACGCGGTCGTGCAACGGACGAAAGCTCATGTGGATTTCCTCTCTACATGATGGTTGATGATATTGGCACTCCCCTGTGGAGAGTGCCAGCGCAGCGCATATGGGTGCGCTCCCGATGCAGGTCAAGCGGTCAAACTGACTCTTTTTTTACGGGCAGCAGCCCCAGGCGCGCGCGCTGCGACCAGCGCCATCCGAGCAAGGCGGAAACGACAACCAGTCCGACAGCCAGGCCCAACCAGACCCCGGTCCCGGCCAGCGGCGTGAAGAAGCCCAGCCCGACCGAAGTGATAAAACCAATGAGCCAATAGCCGAACAGCGCCAGCTGCATCGGCACCCGGGTATCCTGCAAGCCCCGCAACGAGCCGGCCAGCACCGCCTGCACGCCATCGAACAGCTGAAAGGCCGCAGCAATCGCCAGAAAGCCTACTGCATGCCCGACCATCGCGGCATTGGCGGGAGCCTGCGGATCGACATAAAGCCTGAGCACGGCCTGCGGTGCCAGGATCATGAGCGCAGCGGGCATGGCCATATAGCCCATGGCCAGCACCAGTGCGGCCCGGCCGGCTGCGGCAATCGCTGCGCTATCGCGCGCGCCAAAGTGATAGCCGACCCGGATCGTCGCGGCTTGCCCGATGCCGAACGGGATCTGAAAGGCCAGGGCTGCAACTTGCAGCGCAACCGTGTGTCCGGCCAGTTCGGCCTGACCGATCAGGCCCATCAGGAATGCCGCGCTTGAAAAGAGCCCACCTTCGGCCAGAATAATCAGCGCAATCGGCAGGCCGATCCGTGCCACTTCGCGCAGGCGTTGCCATTCAGGCCGCCACCAGCGCCCGAACAGGTGATAGCGGCGCATCCGGCGATCATTGAGGATGGCCAGAGCGTAGGCACCCAGCATGGCAAAGGACGTGATTACGCTTGAAATGGCCGAGCCATCGAGGCCCATTGCCGGAGCCCCGAAGTGGCCAAAGACGAACACGTAGTTACCCGCTGCATTGACCAGGATCGCCAAGGCGGTGATCGCGGTTGCAAAGATCGGTCGCCCCAGCGCCGAGACGAAGTTGCGCAGCACCGTCGCCATCACGTTGGGCACCATCGCCCACAGCAGGATCGCCAGAAAGTCTCCTGCCAAAGCGGAAACATGCTGATCCTGCCCGGACAGCAGCAACAGTTCTTCTCCCCACAGGCAAACCGCCATCCCGGCGATCCCGCAAGCGCCCGCCAGCCACAGTGCCATCCGCACAGTCCGGCGCACTTCGCGCACCGAGTGGCGGCGACCGCCAAGTTCAGCCGCTATCAACGGTGCACAAGCCCCGGTCAGGCCAGAGAAGCACCACATCATCAGGCCGAACAGGGTCGTCGCCAAAGATGCTGCCGCCAGCGCAGTCTCTCCCAGCCGTGCGACAAAGATCACATCAATGGCATAGACCAGCATTTGCAGCAGATTGGCTGCCGCCATCGGCGCGGCCAGCCACAGCGTCGCGCGCAGTTCGGTGCGCCAAAGGGTCGAGACGGATGGGTTCGACATACAGCTGGTCCGAGTAGGTGCTGGTTCGCGCAATCGAAAGCGAATTTCGGCAGCGGTCCCGATTTGCCGAAGGACCGTGCACTTCGTGCAACGTCTGCCGCAACAAAAGCACTTTCCGAAGCGCGGCAATCGGGGCTAGAGCCATCGAAACCCAAATGGAGAAAACCGACCGATGCGCCTGCTTAACGCCACCGCCGCCGCTGCTTTCGCACTAACCCTTTCGGCCTGTGGCTCTCCGGCGGAGGACAAGCCTGCTGATGCCGCGCCGAGCGCCACTGCGACGCTCGCCAATGCGGGCGGCAAGCCTGCCGCGTTTGGCCAGTGCGCCGTCTGTCACTCGGTTGAGCCTGGCAAGAACGGAGTCGGCCCCAGCCTCGCCGGCGTGTTCGGCACGAAGGCCGGTGCGGTCGCCAGTTACAGCTATACCGATGCCAACAAGAATTCGGGCCTGACCTGGGATGAGGCGACCCTTGATACCTACCTGACCAACCCGATGAAAATGGTCCCCGGCACCAAGATGACTTTTGCCGGGATGCCCGATCCAGCGAAGCGCAAGGAAGTGATCGACTACCTCAAGTCGCTGAAATAGGGGGCCGGGAAGTAGGGGGCGGGGTAGCGTTCGCAAACGGAAAAGGGCGGCCCCGAGGGACCGCCCTTCCATCCGCGAATGCTTCAAGACACCCGCGAAACTGATTTCTGTCAGTGGATCCTGAAACGCGTTCAGGATGCCCGAAGCGGCAAGCCGCCTGCGGTCACTTGATTTCGACGGTACCACCGGCAGCGGTGACCTTCGCCTTGATTTCTTCGGCTTCAGCCTTGTTGACGGCTTCCTTGATCGCCTTCGGAGCGGCTTCAACCAGCGCCTTGGCTTCGGTCAGGCCGAGCTGCGTAATCGCGCGGACTTCCTTGATGACGGCGATCTTGTTGCCGCCGTCACCGGTCAGGATGACGTCGAATTCGGTCTGCTCTTCAGCAGCTTCGGCGGCAGCGGCAGGAGCCGCAGCAACTGCGACAGCAGCAGCGGCAGAAACGCCCCATGCTTCTTCAAGAGCCTTGGCAAGGTCAGCTGCTTCAAGGACGGTCAGTTTCGAAAGGTCTTCAACCAGTTTGGCGATATCGGCCATGATGTTTCACTCCATGTGTGTGTTGGCCGGGACAGGTGTCCCGGTAAATCGGTGAGTTTCGTCTGTTCAAGCTGCCTTGGCGTAAGCGCCGAAGACCCGTGCCAGCTTGGCCGCCGGAGCGGTCACAAGCTGGGCGATCTTCGTTGCCGGGGCCTGGACCAGCCCGATGATGGTGCCGCGCAGTTCATCAAGTGACGGCATCGAGGCGAGCGCCTTGATCCCTTCCGCATTGAGAACCAGCGTACCCATCGAGCCGCCGACGATTTCGAGCTTGT
>CALMBN010000177.1 GCA_937860195.1 uncultured Novosphingobium sp. | reverse complement strand
CGCGGCGGATGGACTATTCTGCAATGGGCATGGTGCAGTTCCTGTCGCCCACGATCGTCTTCTTCCTCGGGCTGTTCATGTTCAACGAGCCGCTCAAGCCCGCCCAACTCGGCTGCTTCGTGTTGATCTGGAGCGCGATTGCGGTGTTTATGTGGGATCTGTGGGTTCAGCGCAGGCTGCGGCTAGCCGAGGTAGCGCCAGCCTAGCTCCTCGCCCGCATGGAACGGGACAATCGGCGTGCCATTGGCATCGATCTGGGCCGGAACGAGGATCACGTTCTTTTCCAGAGTCACGGTCGCTTCGTTGACCGGCAGGCCATAAAATGCCGAGCCATGAAGTGAAGCAAAGCCCTCAAACTTGTCCAATGCGCCCTCCTCCTCGAACACGGTAACATAGCTTTCCAGCGCAAAGGGAGCATTGAAGATCCCGGCGCAGCCGCAAGCCGCTTCCTTCGCGCCGACCGCGTGGGGGGCCGAGTCCGTGCCGAGAAAGAACTTGGGCGATCCCGATGTCGCCGCCTTGCGCAGCGCTTGTCGGTGCTTCTCGCGCTTTGCCACAGGCAAGCAATACATGTGCGGCCGGATCCCGCCCGCAAACATTGCATTCCGGTTGATATGGAGATGCTGCGGAGTAATCGTCGCCGCCACGTTCGGGCCGGACCCTGTCACGAAAGCAGCAGCCTCGGCGGTCGTGATGTGTTCGAACACCACCTTTAGCCCCGGCAGGTCGCGAACCAGCGGCGCCAGCACCTGCTCGATAAATACCGCCTCGCGGTCAAAGATGTCGACACCGGTATCGGTCACCTCGCCGTGGACCAGCAGCGGCAGACCAATCACCTCCATCCGTTCCAGCACCGACCGGATGTTTGCGACCTCGGTCACCCCATGAGCGGAGCCGGTCGTGGCGTGAGCGGGATAAAGCTTTGCGGCCGTGAACACCCCTTCGGCTGCCCCGCGCGCGACTTCGTCAGGGTCGGTGCCGTCGGTCAGATAAGCGGTCATCAACGGAGTGAAATTCAAGCCTTCCGGCACCGCTGCCACGATCCGATCCCGATAGGCCCGTGCCGCGTCGACCGTTGAAATTGGATCGGGCAAGTTTGGCATCACAATCGCCCGGCCAAATTGCCGCGCGGTATAGGGCACGACCCCCGTCAGCACCGCGCCATCGCGCAAGTGAACATGCCAATCATCGGGGCGGCGGAACGTGAGCCTGGTGATAGAATCGCTGGTCATGAACACCCCATAACCGTCCATGCTGAGCTTGTCGTCCCAAAGGGGGCCGAAGGCCAACCACTGTCCTGTTCTCCTCGCCGCCGTGCGCAAAGCCCGAAGAAAAGGGCAGCCCTTCGACAAGCTCAGGGTAGACGGAATGGGGGTGCTTTTTGCCAAAGGCACCCTATCTGTCACCCATGACCAGTTACTACCTTAGAGATCGCGCGATCATCAGGCTTTCGCCAACCCAGCCTGACGAAAACGTCGGCGCCTTCTTGCAAGGCCTGTTGACCAACGATGTTGAACAGAATGGTGGAGCCTATGCAGCGCTCTTGTCACCACAAGGCAAAGTGCTGTTCGATCTATTTGTCGAACCAGAATTTTTGCGGATCCCAAATGCGAAGCTGTTTGAACCAGGGTTGCGGGCGTCTGGCGCGTTTTTGATCGATTGTGAAGCGTCGCAGGCAGACGCGTTGGTTCGCCGACTTTCAATGTATCGATTGCGCAGAAGCATCTCGATCCAAATCGAGCCGACCCTGGGCGTATGGTGGGATTCGAGCAATTACCATGACGGCTGGCCTGACAAACGGCTGCCAAATCTGGGGCATCGTGGCATCAGCAAAATTGATCGCAAATTGCCGGACGGAAGCGAACAATTCCGCAAGCGAAGGCTCGAATGCGGTGTCTGCGAAGGTCACGCTGAAATGGGTGACCTACTCTGGCTCGAATGCAATGCTGCCGAACTGAACGGCGTCAGCTTTACCAAGGGCTGCTATGTCGGCCAGGAAAACACCGCGCGGATGAACTGGCGGGCCAAAGTCAACCGGCGACTGGTGGTAGTGCCGCTGAGCGAGAGTGACCCTGCCCGCCAACGCGCGGCCTATCCCGAGCTTGGGTTGGCGGTCGATCACCGCAGAGTGGAAGATATCAAGCCAGAATGGCAACCGAGGTGGCTTCAGCAGGCCGACTGACCCGGCGCCACGATCCCCGCCGCGATAGCGCCATCGATCAGCATTTTCTCCGCCAGATCGCGCGCCGAGGTGCGCGGCAGGCCAAGGCTTTGGGCGAGCGGTGCGCCCATCAGTGCGTCTCCCAGTGCCATCATGCAAAGCGCGTGCGTGACATCGTGCATCCGCCCGCTTTCGTGATCACCCAGGTCATCGACCAGTTCGTGGATCACCTCGAGCAGCGGATCGAGCGCGTCTTCATTGCCGTTCATCAGCATCCACGTTGCGAGCGCGCCGCCGCCTTCCTTGTCGAAGGCATCGAAGGTCAGATCGACAACATCGCGGGGGCTGCCTTCACCGGCGCGGCTAGCCAGAACGGCATCCTCGATCGTCGCACAAATCGTTACCGCCAGGTGCTCGGCCAGTTCCTTTTGCAAGCCCGCCGCCGAACCGAAGTGATGGAGCAAGTTGGCGTGCGTGCGCCCGATCCGCGATGCCACGGCCTTCAGCGTAACCGCCTGTGGGCCCAGTTCGATCAACAACGCCCGTGCTGCTTCCAGCGCGACAGTGCGGCTCTCTTCCTGGGTCAGGCGCTTCCTTATTGACATCAGTGTAAGTTACCTCTATCTGGACAGCATGAACGCTCACACCAAATTCCCGCTCGACGTAGAACCCGCTGACCTTTCCGGCAAGCTGGACGTTGCTCATCACGTTGGCCCAACCCCATCGGATCTTGAGATCGTGGTCCGCGACTTGCGGTTTGGCCGTGCGCAGACACCCGGCCGTTGGTGGCTGGGCGGCGACCCAATCGGCACCGCCTGGCACAATGCGCTGTCCGCCACGTTCCCGCGCGGCGAGGCGATGTTCATCGAGGCTGTAAAAGCCCACCGCGAGGGCGCTTCGCCCAAACTGGAAGCCGAAATCCGCGCCTTTGTTCGCCAAGAGATCAACCACACCCGCGAACATGTGGTGTTCAACAAGGCGGCCACTGAGGCTGGCTATGACATGGCCCGTATCGATGCCCGCGTGGCTGAGCTGATGGAGATGATCAAGCAGCGCCCGCAAATCGTGAACCTCGCCGCAACCATCGCGCTGGAACACTACACCGCGATGATGGCCCACGAATTCCTCGCCAATCCCAAGCATTTCAAAGCTGCGGAGCCGGACACCGCCGCGATGTGGCGCTGGCACGCGATCGAGGAAATCGAGCACAAGGGCGTCGCCTATGACACGTTTCGCCACGCCACCCGTGACTGGTCACGGCTGCGGCGCTATCGGCTGAAATCGGTGATGATGCTGCTGGTGACCTTTAATTTCCTGCGCAACCGCTGGGCCGACACACTCGAACTTCTGGCGCAGGACGGGCTGACCGGCTGGAAGATCAAGGCCAAGCTGGCCTGGTATCTGGTCGGCACGCCGGGCGTGTTGCGCAAGATCTTTCCCGCCTGGGTCAGCTATTTCATGCCCGGCTTCCACCCCTGGAACCACGATGATCGCGCGCTGATCGACAAAGCGGACAGCGCGTTTCCCGATGCGGTGCTGGCCTAGGGCCAGGACTTGTTGAATTCGGCTTCGAGTTTTGAGGCAATTTTGCTCAGTGCAAGGCGGCAAGCCGCAGGAATATGGAAATATTTCAAGGCTTGCCAACGCAGCAATGAGCAAAATTGGTCAAATCCGCAGGACCTCAAACTGGCTTCGATCTCGACGCAAGAATACCTGACCGGTCGTAT
>CALMBN010000176.1 GCA_937860195.1 uncultured Novosphingobium sp. | reverse complement strand
GGCTTGTGTCGCAGGACGGCGACGATCTGCGTCTGCGCGTCGCCCGCCAACGGTGCCGACTCGCGATTGCCCAGCGCATCCAGCGTACGGGCCGAACACTGGACCAGATAGCCGACCCCGCCCACGTCGATCACCGCCCAGTCAGGGCCGAAGTCATCGAGCGTTCCGGTCAGCTTGGCGATCATGCTTTGTTCTATGAACCGCCTGATCGCCCCGCGCAAGTCTGCGTCGGCTACAGCCGCCCGATCGGAATGTCCGCCGCCAGTTTGCAGGCAAAGGCCGCCGCGCCGACTTGCAACAGGATCTCGGGATCTTCCATCGATCCGGCGACCCGGACCAGATCGCCCAGCCGCAGCGGGCCATTCTTGTTGTAATAGCGCGCGGCCTTTGTCAGACGGCTGACTTGCCCCGTGCTGAGGTGCCCGTGCAGGAATTCCGCAGCGCAGCCAGCCTGATTTTCATTGAGGCCATAGCGCATCAGCGAATCGGATATCTGGTAACGGCTGGCAACACAGCCTGACAGCGTCAGGCCCGCCAGCGCGGCGAGAGAAAGCAGTTTGAAACGCGGCATTGGGCAACTCCGTAACAGTTGCCGCCCGGCTACCTGCCCGCCGATGAACCTGTGCTGGCTGCGCCCATCAAATTCGCGTGGGTGATCGCCACTGCCAAGGCATCGGCGGCATCGGCTCCGGCCAGCTTGACCCCCGGCAGCAACACGCCGAGCATCGCCTGAACCTGCGCCTTCTCTGCCCCGCCTGTGCCAACTATCGCTTTCTTGACCAGCCGGGTGGCATATTCCGCGACCGGCATTCCGGCCCGCGCCAGCGCCAGCAGGCAGACCCCGCGGGCCTGCCCCAGCTTGAGCGTCGACTGAGCGTTGGCGTTGACGAAGACTTCCTCGACCGCGCCAGTTTCAGGGCGGTGCAGCGCGATGACATCAGCCAGACCGCTGTCGAGCGTGACCAGCCGCTGGGCCAGACTGGCCTTGGGATCGGTCCTGATCTGGCCATTGGCAATATGGCTCAGCCGGTTGCCCTGTCTGGCCACGATCCCCCAGCCCGTACAGGTCAAAGAGGGATCAAGGCCGATGATCAGCATGGAAGCAAAGAAGAAGGTTGATTCACGCAAAGACGCAAAGACGCGAAGAGGCTGGAAATGGGGCAAAGCCCCTCAACCATCAAACGGTCGGGCCAGATCATACTCAAAATTAATTCGTGCCTGCGGCGCCGCGCGCAACCTCTTTGCGTTTTTGCGTCTTTGCGTGATAAATCTGCAAGCCATCGGCTTTGCGCATCGACCGTGATCAAGCGCCCACCAGTCATCACCCCAGCTTTTCCATCACTTCGTCGGAGATATCGTAATTGCCCCAGACGGTCTGAACGTCATCATCATCGTCGAGCACGTCGATCAGCTTGAGCAGCGTGGCCGCAGCGCCTTCATCGACTTCGACCTTCAGGCCGGGTTTCCAGCCCAGTTTGACCCCCTCGGCCTCACCCAGTGCAGTTTCGAGTTCGCGAGCGACCGGGTGGAGGTTTTCCACCGCGACCCAGATCGCGTGGCCATCTTCATCGCTTTCGACATCATCAGCCCCAGCTTCGATCGCGGCTTCGAGGACTTTGTCCTCATCACCCGCCTTGATCCCGTATTCGATCAGGCCGAGCCGCTCAAACCCGTGGCTGACTGCTCCGCTCGCGCCCAGATTTCCGCCGTTCTTGGCAAAGGCTGTGCGGACATTGGTGGCGGTCCGGTTGCGGTTGTCGGTCAGCGCCTCCACGATCAGAGCGACCCCGCCCGGGCCGTAGCCTTCATAGCGGATTTCTTCGTAATTGTCCCCGTCACCCTTGCTGGCCTTGTCGATCGCGCGCTGGATATTGTCCTTCGGCACCGATTGCGCCTTGGCGGCGTTGACCGCCGCGCGCAGCCGCGGGTTAAAGTCCGGATCGGGCATGCCCATCTTGGCCGCCACGGTGATTTCACGGCTGAGCTTGGAAAACAGCCCCGCACGCTTTTTGTCCTGTGCACCCTTGCGGTGCATGATATTCTTGAATTTGGAATGGCCTGCCATGGGATCGCCGTCAGCTAGGGTTGGGAATTGGCCCGCCCCTAGCCGAGTAGCGCCGTTCAGACAACCACGGCGGTTCCCGAACAAGTAACCATCAGCATCGAGCCGGCCTTGCCCAGCACTTCATAGTCGATATCGACCCCAACCACCGCATTGCCGCCTTGACGGATAGCAGCGGCTTCAAGTTCGGCAAAGGCCTGGGTCCGGGCGCTGGCCAGCACCTCTTCATACTTGCCCGAGCGACCGCCGAAAATGTCGGTTACCGAAGCAAACAGATCGCGGACGATATTGGCCCCGGCGATCACCTCGCCGGTGACCACGCCGCAGTATTTCTGGATCGGTTGGCCTTCGATCGTGGGGGTTGTGGTGATGATCATGGCTGGTTCCTTGGCTGGCGGGTTGGTTGACTCAAGATAGCCTTTGATCTGCATGGATCAAAAGCGAAAAAGCATCAGCCCTGCTTACCCCAGCCCCAGTGCCGCTTTGTACAAATCAAGGATCGCTTCCATTTCGGCGCGGTCGTCGGGCTTCATCTTGCGGAGCGCAACCACCTTTCGCATGATCTTGGCATCATAGCCGACTGCCTTGGCCTCGGCATAAACGTCCTTGATATCGTCGCCGATGCCCTTTTTTTCCTCTTCAAGGCGTTCGACGCGTTCGATCAGCAGGCGCAGGCGGTCGTCGGTGGCAGTGGCCATTTGTTGAAAACTCCAAGTCGATGAATCAGCTGGAGGCGCGGTAGCGGCGGCAATTGATTCGGGCAAAAGCGAGGCTGTGGAAATCTAGGCTGGATTCCGCTTCATGCTCTCCGCCATCAGTTCCAGCTGCTCTGGGGTTGCCGCACTCTGGAACCGGGCCTTCCACTCCGTGCTGGCCATCCCGTGGATTACTGCGCGCGCGGCCTCCTTGTCGAGCTCCGCACCGGCATCGACAATCCAGTCGGCCAGGCAGTTGCGGCAGAACCCGGCAAGCCCCATCAGCTCGATGTTTTGCGCGTCATGGCGGTGCCGCAAATGCCGGACAAGCCGGCGAAATGCAGCGGCGGCAATCGCATCATCCAGCGCTTCGAGCGCGTCATGGGCGGCCGCATTCGTATTTTCAGAGCAGCTCATCGGGGTTTCCTTGGGTTTGTCCCGCATCTTTGCCATAGAGCGGGATGAAACAGGAAGAGGTATCCGTGGCAAAGATCGATCCGCGCGGCCGCAAGGTCAAAATTCTGGCCACGTTGGGGCCGGCCAGCCGTTCCCCGGAAATGATCGCCAAACTGCTGCGCGCCGGGGCCGATGCTTTCCGCGTCAATATGAGCCACGGCGATCATGCAACGCATGCCGAGACCATCGCCGCGATCCGGGCGGCGGAGAAGGACTTTGGCCGCCCGGTTGCGGTGCTGTGCGATCTGCAGGGACCGAAGCTGCGGGTTGGGCAGTTCAAGGACGGCAAAGCCGTGATCCGCCATTCGGGTCACTTTACGCTCGACCGTGATCCCGCGCTGGGCGACGAAAACCGGGTCTGCCTTCCGCATCCCGAACTGTTCGGAATTCTCCACAAAGGCCAGCGACTGCTGATTGACGACGGCAAGCTGCGACTGAAAGTGATCGAAGCAAACGAAGACCGGATCCTCTGCTCGGCCGAGGTTGGCGGGGTGATTTCTGACCGCAAGGGGGTCAATGTGCCCGATGCCGTCGTGCCGGTGCCCGCCCTGACCGACAAGGACCGCCGCGATCTGGCTTTTGCGGTGGATCAGGGGGCAGACTGGATTGCGCTCAGCTTTGTCCAGCGGCCCGAAGACGTTGCCGAAGCCCGCAAGCTGATTGGCAGCACCTCGATCGCGTTGATGGCCAAGATCGAAAAGCCCGCTGCGGTCGACCGGCTGGAAGAGATCATCGAGCTGGCCGACGGGATCATGGTCGCGCGCGGCGATCTGGGGGTTGAACTCAATCCCGAGGAAGTGCCGCCGATCCAAAAGCGGATCGTTGCGATTACCCGCCGTTCGGGCAAACCGGTGGTGGTCGCCACGCAAATGCTCGAATCGATGATTGAAAGCCCCGCGCCGACCCGCGCCGAAGTGTCCGACGTGGCCAACGCGGTCTATGACGGGGCCGATGCGGTGATGCTGTCGGCCGAAACTGCGGCCGGAGCCTGGCCGGTTGAAGCAGTCACGATCATGCACCGGATCGCCGGGCAGGTTGAAAACGACCCCGGCTATTCGGAACGCATCCACTTTACCGTTGTCCGGCCCGAGGCGACGACCGCATCGGCTCTGGCCCAGGCCAGCGCGGCGATTGCCGAAACGATGACGGTCGCCGGGATCATCATCTTCACCGGCTCTGGCAGCACCGCGCGCAGAGTGGCGCGTGAGCGGCCGCGGGTGCCGATGCTGGTGCTGACCCCGTCAAGCCGGATCGCCCGCCGTTTGTCCCTGCTGTGGGGCACGCACGCGGTCACTACCAAAGACATCGGCAGCTTTGAAGAAATGATCGCCAAGGGCAAGCGGATGGCATTGCGTCAAGGCTTTGGGGAAGCCGGGTCAAAGCTGATCGCGCTGGCCGGGGTTCCGTTCGGCACCCCGGGCTCAACCAACTTGCTCCACGTGGTTACGCTGAGCGGGGATGAGCTGAGCAGGCACGGAGGGTAGGCCATGGACATTGCCAACGGGGATACCTGCGACGTGATCGGCGGAACCCACAAGGGCAAGTCCGGCACAGTCGAAGATCGCAACACCAGCAAGAGCGGCGCGGTGACGATCACCGTGCGCGAGGCATCAGGCGCGCGGTTCAAAACCTTGGAGCGGAATGTGCGGAGGGTTTAGCCTCGCGTACTGAAAATCTTACCCATCGCCCCCAAATCCCGTTCATGCTGAGCTTGTCGAAGCACTGCTCTTTTCTTCAAGGCTCGAGCGAGCTCGCTCGAAGAACCAGAACAGCCCTTCGACAAGCTCAGGGTAGACGGAATTAGAGAGTGGCTGGCGGCGGGTGAATAGACCCTATCCACGCTCTCCAAACAAAGCCGAACCGACTCGCACATGGGTTGCGCCCAGCATCACCGCCGTTTCAAAATCGTCCGACATGCCCATTGATCGCCCGGCGAGCCCGTGATCACGCGCCAGCTTATCGAGCAGGGCGAAGAACGGCGCAGCTTCGATGTCGGCGGGGGGAACGCACATCAGGCCGATCACGGGCAGGTCGGCGGCGCGGGCCTCGGCCAGCAAAGCGGCTAGCTCGGCAATCGCGCAGCCGCCTTTCTGCTCCTCAGCGCCGATGTTGACCTGAACAAAACACGGCACCCGGCGGCCCGCCTTGTCCATCGCCTTGGCCAGCGCGGGCACCAGGCTGGGCCGGTCGAGTGAATGGATGCAATCGAACATTGCCACGGCCTCATCGGCCTTGTTCGACTGGAGCTGGCCGATCAGGTGGAGTTCGATTTCGGGATGGGCGGCCCGCAGGTCGGGCCATTTGGCCTGAGCCTCTTGCACCCGGTTTTCGCCAAACACCCTCTGGCCAGTGTCAATAAGCGGTTGGATTGCAGCGGCATCGTGGGTTTTGCTGACTGCGATCAAAGTGACATCGTCAGCTGAGCGCTGCGCAATCCTGGCAGCCCCGGCAATTCGGTTGCGGACATCTTGCAGGGCAGTGGCTGGATCGATCATGGTGCGCTGCTATAGCGATGCGATGCAGCCGCGCCAGCCTTTGCCGACCATCTGGCTCGTTTCCGATGCCCGCAACGATGCGGTGCTGGAAGCGGTCCTGAAAGGTCTGCCGCGCGGCAGCGGATTGATCTTTCGGCATTATCACCTTGATTGGGCTCAGCGCCGCGCGCGGTTCACGAGACTGCACCTGATCGCGCGAGCGCGGGGACAGCTGGTGGCCCTGGCCGGCAGCAGGGCACTGGCCCGCCGCTGGGGCGCGGACAAAGCTTATGGTCCGCACGGACATCTGGTCCCGGTCCATTCGCTAAGGGAACTCGCCCGTGTCCGCCGCGCCGACGCGGTGCTGCTCTCTCCGGCATTCCCGACCCGCAGCCACCCCGGCGGCAAAGTGCTCGGTCCGCTGCGTTGGCGCCTGATTGCAGCGCGTTCGCTGGTGCCGGTTATTGCGATGGGCGGGATCGATGCCAAGCGTGCGCGCCGTCTGAACGCTGCACATTGGGCCGGGATCGACGCTTTTTTTGCGGTAAACCGAACCCTTGGTTTCCCAAGGATTCTTGACGGGGAGTCATGGGCAGGCGCATAACGTGCCACCAGACCAGGGGAGCATCATGGCAACACGTCCGGCATCAGCCAACCACCGCGGCTCGCGGGTCGATTGGCGCGCGGCGATGAAACGTGCACTGCTGCGCTCTGCGGAGATCGGCGGGGCCTTGGCTTTGTTGGCAGGTACGGTGTTTCTGGCGTTCGCGTTGATGTCTTATCACCAAACCGATCCTTCGGTTTCGACCGCCGCGGCGGGGCCCGCCAAGAACTGGATGGGCGGGTCCGGGGCCTGGATGGCGGAACGTGCACTGTTCCTGTTCGGATGGACTGCGGTTCTGCTGCTGCCGATGCTTTACGTCATGGCGCGCGGGCTTTGGTCGATGGTCGAGGAGGAGAATCAGGACTTGCCGCATGCCGGCCACGCGTGGTGGCGGCCAATCGGCTTGCTGATATTCGCGATGGTGCTGATCGCCACTCCGATTGCTTTGGCAGTTGAGGTTGATAGCGACATGCCGGCTGGTTGGGGCGGGATTGCAGGCCTGCTCGGCGCTGGCGGAATCGGCTATTTCGCGGACAAATTGCCCGAGGCCTTTCAGTGGATCTTCACCTTTGGTGCGGGCCTGCTGAGCCTGGCGGGCGGAGCGATCATCGCCGGACGGGTCTTTGCGATCGACTGGGGCAGCCTGTTTACCCTGCCCGGCTTTCTAACACGCCGCGCAGCGCTGCCGGCCGGACTCTCAGATAGTAGTCCGGTCGCCCGCGCCAAGCGCGAGCGCAGCCCCGCCCCGGTCCAGTTCGGCGAGCCGCGCAAGGCTCCGGAGATCACCGACCCGGCCAACGCCGCCAGGCCCGCCCAGCTTTCGAACAAAAGCCGTCAGGGTGATCTGTTTGACAGCTTTGAACTGCCCGGCCTCGATCTGCTCAACGACCCTGCGCCCAATTCCGTGCCCAAGGTCGACAAGCTGGCGTTGGAGCGCAATGCCCGCCTGCTCGAAACCGTGCTCGATGATTTCAATGTCAAAGGCACGATCGACGCGGTCCGGACCGGGCCAGTCGTCACGATGTACGAGCTTGAACCGGCTCCAGGGATCAAGGCCAGCCGGGTGATCGGCCTCGCCGACGATATCGCTCGCAATATGAGTGCGATTTCGGCGCGCGTGTCCTCGATCCCCGGGCGCACCGTGATGGGGATCGAACTGCCCAATGCCAACCGCCAGATGGTCAGCTTCAAGGAACTGGTTGCCTGCGAACAGTTCGCAGCCTCGAAGGCCGCACTGCCGATCATCCTCGGCAAGGACATCGCAGGCGAACCGATCGTCGCCGACCTGGCGACCATGCCGCACCTGCTGGTTGCTGGCACCACTGGCTCGGGCAAGTCGGTCGGGCTCAACACGATCCTGCTTTCGCTGCTCTACCGGCTTACCCCGGCGCAGTGCCGTCTGATCCTGGTCGATCCCAAGGTGCTAGAGCTCAAGAGCTACGACGATATCCCGCACTTGCTCTCCCCGGTGGTGACCGAGCCGGGCAAAGCCGTCCGCGCGCTGAAGTGGGCGGTTGAGGAGATGGAGCGGCGCTATCGGATGATGAGCGAGCTTTCGGTTCGCAACCTGACCGGCTTCAACGAAAAGGTCCGCACCGCCGCGGCCAAGGGCAAGCCATTGGGCCGCCGGATCGCGATCGGATTTGATCCTGATACCGGCGAGGAACTCTACGAAGACCAGCAGCTTGATTATCAGCCGCTGCCGCAGATCGTGGTGATCGTCGACGAGCTGGCCGATTTGATGGTCACTGTCGGCAAGGAAATCGAAGTGCTGATCCAGCGCCTGTCGCAAAAGAGCCGCGCTGCGGGTATCCACCTGATCATGGCCACCCAGCGGCCCTCGGTTGATGTCATCACCGGGGTGATCAAGGCCAACCTGCCGACCCGGATCAGCTTTGCTGTAACCAGCCGGATCGACAGCCGGACCATTCTGGGCGAGCAAGGCGCCGAGCAGCTGCTGGGCAAGGGCGACATGCTGTATAAACCCAATACCCAGCCGGTCATGCGGGTCCACGGGCCATTCGTCAGCGACGAGGAGGTTGAAAGCGTCGCCGATTTCTGGCGTGCACAGGGCAGCCCGGAATATGTCGATAGCGTCACCGAAGAACCAGAAGACGGCGGCTTTGGCTTCGACGATCTGGATGCCACCGCCAGCGACAATCCGGACGAGCGCAAATACCGCCAGGCCTGCCAGATCGTGTTTGAAAGCCAGAAAGCCAGTGCTTCATGGCTGCAACGCCAGCTCGGCGTTGGCTATAATACTGCGGCCAAATGGGTCGAGCGGATGGAAGGCGACGGCTTTGTCGGTCCGGCCAACCATGTTGGACGGCGGGACATCTACCGGGACAAGGATGGCAGCCCGCTTTAGGGTCTGGCCGGACTGCGCGCTGCCAAGCCGATCAGCGGAATCGCCAAAAGCGCCAGCATATCGGCCCCCAGCAGCGGCCAGGTCCAGCTATGGGCCGCGCCTGCCCGGGCGAGGAAATCGCTGGCATAGCCCACGGCCAAGGCAACGCCGCCGATGGCAAAGATGTTCAGTGCCAGAATATTGAACCCGGTCGACGTGGCCTTGAGCCGCTGCGGAAGTTCTTCCTCGATCACCGCAAACAGCGGGCCGTAAATCACGGTCATGAACAGGATCGATCCGGCCATGCCGATCAGCAGAAGCCAGGAACCGCCCGGTGCGAGCCGGTAGAGCACCAGCAAAGGTGCGAGCAGCAGCAGCGTTCCAAATACCGTGATCGCGCGGTCCCAGCCATACCGCCGCTTCGCCCAATCCCCCAGAACCCCCGAGCCGAAGGTTCCGATCAATCCGAAGACGACGAACATCAGGCCATAGGTCCGGGCGGCGTGAGCCGGATCAAGGCCCTTTTCGCCGACCAGCCAGAGCTGGACGAACGGATTGGTCGCGACGTGACAATGGACGACGATCATCGCCAGCGAAGCATAGAGCAGGCGCGGGTTGACTCTGAATGCCGCCCACAGGTCGGACAGGTCGCCCAAGACGGTGAGTTTATCGCTGGATACTGTCGGATCATCTTTCAGCCGGGTCACCGCGAACAGCGCAACCAGACCCAATAGCCCCATGGCAACGAAGGTGCCCCGCCATCCCAGCAGTGGTCCCAGCAGCCCGGCAATCAGAAAACCTCCACCGATGCCCAACGGAATTCCCGCAAAAAACAGCCCCAGTGCTGCTGCCTTGTGCCGGTCTGGGGTCTGCGAGAGGATGACATTGGTGGCGGTCGGAACCAGCGTGGCCTCTCCCGCAGCAACAAACGGCCGCGCGGCCAGCAAGGTCCAGAACCCTTGCGCCATGCCGGCGAGCACAGTGAACAGGCTCCAGATGCCGACCCCGGTGGCCAGAACCGGAACCCGCCCGATCCGATCGGCCAGCACCCCTGCCAGCAGCGCAGCGAAAGCATAGACGCTCGAGAACGCGAGGCCCGCGATCAGCGCAAACTGGCCGCGGCTCAAATCCAGATCGCGGATGATATCGGCGGCAAAGGCGCTGACCAATTGCCGGTCAATCTGGTTAAGAATGTGAAGCGCCAGCAGAAAGACCACTAGTCCCCAGGGCGTGCGGCGTTCTCCTGCGGAACTGATCATGAACGCGCTGGTTCTGTCATCCACCGTCTCCCAGTCCCGAAAGGAACTGCAATAGCGCCTCGGTGACCAGGTGTGGAGCCTCCTCCGGGGCACCGTGTCCGATGCCTGGAAGCAAGGCCTTGGTCCGCAGGTCGGTGTAGGTATGCTCAAGCGCATCATACTGCGCGCGGATCAGGTCGAGCGCCGGATCGGCATCGCCGCCAATGAACATACTGGGGCAGGTAATTTTCTGCCCGGACCATGAAGTGGTGAGTTCCCAGGTCAATTCACGGCAGCGATAATGCGCCAGCGGCGGCGCGAACCCGTTTTTTGAGTATTGCCGGACATACTCGTCCAGAACACGCTGCGGTAGCCATGCCGGCAGGCGCTCTGGCCCGGGGTCTGGCATCGTGTCGCAGATGGTCTCACCGGGACGGGTCAACAGCCGCCAACGCTCAGCCCCACGCGCATCGCCCGAGATTGCGTGGTAGATCCCGCGCAGCGAACTGGCGATGTCTGCATCCAGCTCGCGTTCCGCCCGGCCCGGTTCCTGGAAATAGTGATGGTGCATTTTTCCGCCGCGTTCGCGCTCAATGCGCTCCCAACCCAAACTTGGGCGTGCCGCTTCGCGCTGACCAACCGGAGTGCTGAGGATCGCAAGTGCGCGGAACAGGTCTGGCCTGAGCCGGACCGCAGCTGCGGCAACCCACGCCCCCAGATCATGCCCGGCCAGCACCGCACCTGGTTCGCCGAGCGCGGCCACTAATCCAGCGACATCGCCCGCATTGTGCAGCATTGTGTAGTCTTGCGTGCGCGCCGGCTTCCCGCTCTGCCCAAAGCCCCGAATATCGGGCGCTACCACCCGGTAGCCCGCCTCAGCCAGCGGGCCGATCTGATGGCGCCATTCGAACCAGGTGTAGGGGAACCCGTGGAGCAACAGCACCAGCGGCCCATTTCCCGCTTCGACGTAATGGATGGGCAGGCCTTCGATCTCGATCGTGTGATGCGCAAAGCTGCCGGGATCGTTCCAGTCGGTCACGCGGCGGCTGACCACGCTGTTGGCGCAACCTTTTCCGACCAGCTCGCAACCCGGTGGAGCCGCCGCAGCTGGGTGCCGATGTCGGCCGAGACGCCGTAGTGGGTGGTGCCGAAATTGTCCCACAGCGCCACGTCGCCCGGCTCCCATTGGTGCCGGACCTGGATCTCGGGAATCTTCGACATTTCATTGGCCAGCTTGATCAGCGGCTCGGACAGCTCGGTTTCGTATCCTTTGACCCGCTGGACATAGGCATTGCCGACAAACAGGCACGGCTTGCCGGTGGCATGGTGGCGGATCACTGCTGGATGCACCGCGTGCTCGCGGCTTCCCATGATCCGTTCGATGATTGCCGGATCGCCAAAATCATGACGCAGCATCAGATAAAGCGAATCGTGCTCCACCTCGATCCCGGAGAACAGTGTCTTGAGCGCAGCAGGCAGGCGCTCATAGGCGGCGCTCATGCTGGCCCACATCGTATCAGCCCCGAACGGGACCTGCTCGGCCTGAAGGATCGACATGATGTTGGGGTGCTTGCGCGCGGTCACATCGTGATGCCACAGGTCAGTAGTAGCCTTGGCGTTCTCGGTCTGAAGCCGCTGGATTACGACCACTTCCGGATGGTCCTCATCAGCTTTGGTCGGCGCAAAGGTGTGCTTTTCCAACTGATCGCCAAAGCCCAGCGCAACCCGTTTCATGACATCGAACGGCAGGTTCTGATTGCGTCCGAACAACACGCCATAGGTCCACAGGGCCTCGCGCAGATCGGCCAGACCGGCATCATCCAGATCACCCAGATTGCAGCCTTCGATCCAGCCGCCAATCACCGGGGTGCGGGGGACAACGCGGAACTGAACGTAGTCCTTAGTTTGAAGCAGTTCTGCCATAATCCCTCTCCTCTAACTGATATATCTGCTCCGGTCCTTGCGGTCCGGAAAGCGTGTTAGCCAGCGCTCAATTGCCCGCCATGCTGGTGATATCGACCGGCTCGATTCCTTCGGCCGCGCAAAAATCAATGTAGCGCTTCAGCATCGACTTCCAGTTTTCAACTGCGAGAATTGAGCCGCTTTCATCGAGAACGTTCCAGTCGCCAACCACAATGTTGAGCGTGATCACATCTTCACCCGGTTCGGCGACCGGAGTGTGTGACGAGGCCGCGGTTTCGAACACGAAGCTACCGGGACGCGCGATCCAGTCGTGCTCCAGATAGCGCCAGCTGCCCTGGATCGTATAAACATGAACCGTCCCCGCATGATGGTGTTTTGGCATTACCATCCCAGCTGGAACCTTCAGCAATGAAGTCCATTCGCCATTCACCGGATTGAGCTTGATCAATTTGAGCTGCAGCTGGTCCGAATAAGGCAGGAAAGGGATCCACGGCAGGGCGGCGACATCAATCATCGCTGCACCTACGGAGTCGGAATAATAGGTCATTGGCATCTCTCCCGGCTGGCCTGGCTCCGCCTGAACGGACCATTGCCTTTATTGCTTAGCCTAAGACTGCGCTGAACATGACGATCTGTCATTGCCATTATACGCCATATCGTTATCATTCTACGCCATGACAGCTGAAGTTCGCGCCGCACTGTTATCAGATTTTCCCGAACTCGGCCTTGAGTGCGGATTTGATCCGCTGGCAGAACTACGTGCAGCCGGCCTTTCTCCGGCTGTATTGGGTGATGAAGGTTTGCTGATACCGGCGGAGCGGGTCGCCGCCTTGCTGGAAGGAGCCGCGCGGCGAAGCGGGCGCCAGGATATCGGCCTGCAAATGGCTTTCCGGCGCCAGATCGGTCACCTCGGTTTGTCCGGGCTGGTCTTGAGCCAGCAACCAACCCCCCGGGCTGCGCTTGAGACCGCCGAGCAGTATCGCCATCTGCTTACCGAGGCGCTGCATACCGCCGTCGAAGAACGGGATGACCAAGCGTTGGTGCGTTGCCGCCTGTCGTTTCCAGACGCTGACGCCCGCCAGCTAAAAGAGCTGGCAGTTGCCGCAGTAGTTCAGATATTCCGGCTGATCGCAGGTGAACACTGGCACCCGCAACAGGTCAGTTTTACCCACCAGCGACCAATCGACCTAGCCAGCCATCGCCGATTTTTCGGCTGCAGATTGAACTTTGACGAATACTACGACGGCTTTACGTGCCCCAGCAGCGATCTGGACCGGATCAACCCCAACGCACAAACATCGCTAGCCGATCAGTTACGCCGACTGCTTGATGCCTTGCCTGCACCCCAGCACCGCGAACCGATGGAACGGTTGCGTTCGACCATGATTCTGTTGCTCCCATTGGGCCGGGCAAGTCTGCCTACCTGCGCTCAGGCGTTGGACACCAGTGAACGCAGTCTCCAGCGCTTGCTCGAACGCGAACGCACCAGCTTTTCGGTCTTGCTTGCCGAACTGCGAGCCGAGCTGGCGCAATCCTATCTGGCTGATCCGCAGCTTGCTGTCGGACGTATCGCCGATCACTTGGGCTATGCAAATCCCAGCGCCTTTGTCCGCTGGTTCAAAGGCTATTTCGGCAAGCCGCCACAGGCTTGGCGGGAAGCAGCTTTCCCAACATCCGGCCAGCGACTAGGGCGGCAACCATGATCCGCCTGTCCAACCTGACCCTGCCGCTTGACCATCCGCCCGAGGCGCTGGAGGCAGCGGTCTGCGCTCGGCTGGGGATTGCGCCTGCGGACTTGCTGCGCTGCACCTTGGCCCGGCGCGGGAACGATGCGCGCAAGCGCGGGGCGATCCTGCTGGTCTATTCCGTCGATGTGGCCGTTCATGACGAGGTGGCGGTACTGGCGGCCCATGCCGAGGATCCGCAGGTTCGCCCCACCCCCGATACTGCCTATCACCCGCCGGTGCAGGCAGCCGCTGGATGGAGCGGCCAGCGCCCGGTGGTGATCGGGGCCGGGCCATGCGGGCTGCTGGCGGCGTTGGTGCTGGCCGAAATGGGCCTGAAACCGATCATCATCGAGCGCGGCAAGGCGGTGCGCGAGCGAACCAAGGACACCTGGGGGCTGTGGCGGCGCGGGGTGCTTGAACCCGAAAGCAATGCCCAGTTTGGCGAGGGCGGCGCGGGCACATTCTCTGACGGCAAGCTCTATTCCCGGATCAAGGATCCGCGCCATTTGTCGCGCAAGGTGCTGACCGAATTCGTGCGTGCTGGTGCGCCGAATGATATCCTGACCGAGGCGCACCCCCACGTCGGCACGTTTCGTCTTGTCACCATGGTGATGCGTATGCGCGAGACGATTGAGGCGCTGGGCGGCGAATACCGGTTCGGCACGCGGGTCGATGATTTCGTGATTGAACAGGGCCGGTTGACCGGGCTTCGGCTATCGACTGGCGAACTGATGCCCGCATCGCACGTGGTGCTGGCAGTAGGGCATTCGGCCCGCGATACGTTTGAGGTACTGCTCGAACGCGGCGTGTTTCTTGAGGCCAAGCCGTTTGCCATCGGCGTGCGGATCGAACACCCGCAGGGCTGGATTGACCGGGCCCGCTATGGCGCGAACGCGGGCCATCCGGTGCTTGGCCCGGCCAGCTATGCACTGGCGCACAAGGCCAGCAACGGCCGTTCGGTCTATTCGTTCTGTATGTGCCCCGGCGGGCGGGTGGTCGCCGCTACATCCGAAGCAGGCCGGGTCGTCACCAACGGGATGAGCCAGTATTCGCGCGCCGAATTCAACGCCAATTCGGGGCTGGTGGTTGATATCAGCCCGGAACGCGATTTTCCCGGCGGGCCGCTGGCGGGCGTGGAATTGCAGCGACGGCTGGAAGCCCAAGCCTATGTCGCGGGCGGATCGAACTATCACGCGCCGGGGCAGAAGGTCGGCGATTTTCTGGCTGGTAAAACTGGCAGCGCGTTTGGCTCGATCATGCCGAGTTACAAACCCGGCGTGACGCTGACCGATCTGGCCGAGTGCCTGCCGCCGTTTGTGCTGGGTGCTATCCGCGAGGCGCTGCCGGTGTTCGGGCGGCAGATGCCGGGCTATGATCATCCCGATGTGGTGATGACCGGGGTCGAAACGCGAACCTCCAGCCCGGTCCGGATTACGCGCGGGGCCGACTTCCAGTCGCTCGGCACCAAGGGACTGTACCCGGCAGGCGAGGGCGCTGGCTATGCCGGGGGGATTTTGTCGGCGGCGGTTGACGGGATAAAGGTGGCCGAGGCGCTGGCGGCGGATCTGGTGAAGAATTGAAACCGCACTTCTCCAACACCGCTTATCCTGAGCTTGTCGAAGGGCTGTTCTTGTTCTTTGAGCGGTCGCGCCTGATACGCGAAAAAAAGGACAGTGCTTCGACAAGCTCAGCATGGGCGGATTTTTGGGGATGGGTGTGAATTTGAACTTCGATGCCATAATCCTCGGCGCGGGGGCAGCCGGGCTGTTTTGCGCCGCCACTGCCGGGCAACGCGGGCGGAGGGTGCTGCTGATCGATCACAACGATGAGCCGGGCCGCAAAATCCTGATCTCTGGCGGGGGGCGGTGCAATTTCACCAATCTCAATACCGCGCCGGACCGGTTTCTGAGCGCAAATCCGCACTTCGCCAAATCGGCGCTCAGCCGCTATACCCCGCGTGATTTTCTGGCGCTGGTCGATCGCTATGACATTGCCTGGCACGAAAAGGCCCTGGGGCAATTGTTCTGCGACGGTTCGGCCCGTCAGATCGTGGCGATGCTGGCCCAAGAATGCGCGAAGGGCGGCGTGACGCTGCGTTATGGCACCCCGGCGGGCGCTATCGAACACCGTGATGGGAGGTTCCATCTGGCCGGATCCAGCGCGCCCACCTTGGTGATCGCCACCGGCGGGCCTTCGATCCCCAAGCTGGGCGCGAGCAACACCGCCTATGAGCTCGCCCGGCAATTCGGCCTTAAAGTGGTCCAGCCGCGTCCCGCCTTGGTGCCGTTGACGCTGGCCGGAGAAGACGCGCTGTTCACCGAACTGTCGGGGGTTTCCGCCGAAGTGGTAGCCAAATGCGGCAAGGCCAGTTTCCGTGAGGCGGCGCTGTTCACACATCGCGGCCTGTCCGGCCCAGCGATCCTGCAAATCTCGTCCTTTTGGCAACGCGGCGATGACGTGTGGATCGACTTTCTGCCCGATGCCGCGCCCGGTTGGCTGATCGAAGCCAAACGCTCCCAGCCCCGCGCCGCATTGCGCCGGGTTCTGCCGCTGCCCGAACGGCTGGCCTTGACCCTGAGCGAGCAGCTCGGGCTGGCAGGCGAGCTGGTGGGTCAGTCCGACAAGGCCCTGCGCAGCGCCGAACAGCGGCTGCGCAACTGGGTGTTTGTGCCCAACGGCAGCGAAGGCTTTGCCAAGGCCGAAGTGACCGCCGGAGGGATCAGCACGGCCGAGCTTTCGAGCCAGACCATGGAAGCGCGCAAGGTGCCGGGGCTCTATGCGATCGGCGAGGCGGTCGACGTGACCGGCTGGCTGGGCGGATACAACTTCCAGTGGGCCTGGGCGAGTGCCCACGCTGCCGGCTCAGCCATTTAGGACAGAGCCGGCTGTGCGGATCAACTGAACGTTGAGCCGAGATCGCCGCCGAGCGGATCGGGGCCGTAAGCGTTGTTACCGACAGTGCCGCGTGAGCAGAACCACACCAGCAGCATGATCACCCCGATCAACGGCACCAGAATGATCCAGTACCACCAGCCTGATCGTCCGGTATCGTGCAGGCGGCGAACGAGGACTGCCAAGCCTGGGAGTAAGTTGACCAGTGCGACCAGCAAGTAAATCCAGCCATAGCCCGCGCTCATCGCTTCGCCGGTGCCAGGATCGGTCACCGAGAACGACGTTCCCAAAACATTGTCGACCACCATCGCGGCGATCTGGACCAGGAAACTGTAGAGCGTGAAATACCAATATTCGGAGCGCGTTGCGCGCCCCTGCCAGACAGTGGAATTGGCGAAACACGTCTTGACTGATTCAGCAAACGTCATGGTCTTCCCCCCATTTTGGTTCGAGATAGTAAGTAGAACACCTCGCGGCGAGGCTGACAATGGCAAATGCGCTTAGCCGGGAATTCCAGCCCCGATTCCGAGCACTTCGCGGTTTGGCCCGAGCCGTGCCACCAGATCAGCCCGCGCGGGCATTTCCGCCAGGATCCAGCGGGTCAGGCGTTCGTAATGCTGGATGAAGCGGGTCACTTCGGCAGCGCGCATTACCGCAGGACCGCCGCCTGCACGCAATTCAGCCTCTTGCTGTTCGCGCCATTTGGCCACCACTGCCCAATCCGGTGCGGCGAGCAGAACCAGCAGGTCGATCCGGGCGAACAGTGTTTGATAGCGGTTCGCCAGGGCTGTGTTGGCAAAGCTGCGCCAAATCGCTTGCGGGTCCTCCTCCACCTCCAGCGCATTGACCGGGATCGAGATGTCACCTTGCGGGCGGGCACCAAGGCACCAGCCTTCGAGCAGCAGCACTTGGGTCTGCGCTGGCGCCAATGGCCACTCGGTCTGCGGTGAGCGGTCGTCGACGGCCTTATCGAAGCGCGGCAGCGACGCGGCTTCACTGCGCTCAAGCGCCGCGATCAGACTCAGCCCCAGACCAATATCGTGCGTCCCCGGCAC
>CALMBN010000175.1 GCA_937860195.1 uncultured Novosphingobium sp. | reverse complement strand
TGGTGACCCCTACGGGAATCGAACCCGTGTTTCAGCCGTGAGAGGGCCGCGTCCTGACCGCTGGACGAAGGGGCCGAGGCGGGCGCTGAAAGAGTGTGGTGACCCCTACGGGATTCGAACCCGTGTTTCAGCCGTGAAAGGGCCGCGTCCTAACCACTGGACGAAGGGGCCGCACCAGCTATGCCGTGGGCAGGCCCGCGCCTTTAGGCAAGCGGACCATGAGGGTCAAGGGGCAAAGCCCAAGTTCAGGCTAATCGATGAAGGCGGCATCATCGACATGCAGCTCGGCCTGCGGTCGGTTGGACCAGTCATCGATCCTGGCCCGCCCGGCCAGCCACAAACGGCGGTGATGGGTCGCGTGGAGCAGGGTTTGTCCCAGTTCGGTGCTGGCCGCGCGAAAGGCGATCCCCTTGAAGCTGGCTCCATCGTCGCCACGCACGATCAGGCGGACATGATCGGTGCCGACCAGATCAGCCTTGACCATTCGCACCGGCCCCACCGCTACACGCGGCCCCGGCCAGCCCATCCCGTATGGTCCGGCACTCTCAAGGCTATCGACCAGTGCCGGCGACAAGCCGCCGGGCGCAATGGCAAGGTCAAGCAGCATGGCCTGATTGGTCATGGCTGCACGAACCGTCACGCCAAGCCGCGCGTCCAGCCAATCAGCCAGCTCGTCGAGCCGCGCCGGATCAATCGTCAATCCGGCCGCCATCGCGTGTCCGCCGCCCGCGATCAACAAGCCATGCTCGCGCGCGGCGATAATTGCCGCACCAAGGTCGACCCCGGCGATGGAGCGGCCAGAACCCTTGCCGTTTCCGGCTTCATCGGCATCGAGCGCGATCACCAGCGTTGGCTTGCCAGTCTTTTCCTTGATCCGTCCGGCGACGATCCCGATCACCCCGGGGTGCCAGCCTCGCCCGGCCAACGTCAGCACCGCACGGTTGTGCTGGGCACTGATCTGCGCCTCGGCGGCTTCTTGCACCACGGCTTCGATCCCGCGGCGCTCTTCGTTGAGCACCGAAAGCTGGGCCGCAATGGCGCGGGCCTCATCCGGATCCTGCGTGGTCAGTAGCCGCACACCGAGCGTCGATTCTCCAACCCGGCCCCCGGCGTTGATGCGCGGGCCCAGCGCGAAGCCAAGGTCGCTGCAGGTCGGCGAGCGGGTCAGGCGGCTGGCATCGATCAGCGCCGACATGCCAACGCTTTCACGCTTGGCCATGACCTTCAGGCCCTGTGCCACGAAAGCCCGGTTGAGCCCGTGCAACGCCGCGACATCGGCAACCGTGCCAAGCGCAACCACATCGAGCAGCGCAAACAAATCAGGCTCGGGCCGATCCACAAAGAAATCCCGCTTGCGCAGCACCCGGATCAACGCGATTGCGAGCAGGAAAGCAACGCCCACTGCGGCAAGATGCCCGTGCGCCGCCGCTTCGTCGACTTCGTCAAGCCGGTTGGGATTGACCAGCGCAACCGCGCACGGAAGCACGGCGGCGCATTTGTGATGATCGACCACCACCACGTCCACCCCGGCGGCTCGGGCCATGTCCAGCGCTTCATGGGCCATCGCCCCGCAATCGACGGTAACGATCAGGCTTGAGCCTTCCTCGGCCAGTTTGACCAATGCGGTGCCAGAAGGGCCGTAGCCTTCAAGCAGACGGTCCGGAATGTAATAGCGGGCCTCGTGCCCCAGATCGCGAAGCAGCCGGATCAGCAGGGCCGCGCTGGTCGCACCATCGACATCATAGTCGCCATAAACGGTTACAGATTCCTTGGTCAGCACGGCCTGGGCGAGCCGTTCGGCTGCCACGTCCATATCCTTGAACAACGACGGATCGGGCAGAAACGCGCGGAGCGAAGGATTGCGGTGCCGCTCCAGATCGTCAGCCCGAACACCTCGGGCCAAAAGCAATTGTGCGACCAGATCGTGGTCCAGCGTGCCGCCGCCAAGATCCATGTTACCGCCGCGCCAGCGCCAGACTTTGCCGGAAATGGACCGATCGAAGCCCAGGATTGATGCGTTTGGGGCGGACATTGCCAGGTGGTTAGCCGAGCCCGGTCAAGCGGGAAAGGGCAGGGCCTTGAAATTGTCGATAATTGACAATTCTCATTTCGCGGCGCTGCTATGCTGGCAAGAACACGATCAGGAGGAAACAGCCATGGCCAATCGTCGCCGATCCATATTTCTTGGCGCAAGTGTAGCTGCGCTTATCGCCATCCCTGTCATTGCCCAGCAGCGTGGGCCGACCACCGGGCCGGTTGCGCGCTATGACATGCGGGCAGGGACGCTATCGGGCTTTGCCGCGATGGGCGGCGGGGGGAGCGCGCTGTCGATGGCTTTCGGCGGCGGGGGCAACAAACTAGCCAAGGAGCTTTATCTGCGACTTGGTTCAAGTGATCTCCCTGCCAAGGGCGGTCCCAAGGCGGATCACTTCATGCCCGCCGGGGCCAAGCTCGGAAAATCGGTCGCGTTGATGACACCCAAGGAAGAGCGCGGCGGCACCGATGAATTGCCGCAAAAGCCCAAGGGCAGAATTCTGGTATTTTGGGGTTGCGGCGAGCATGCTCCGAAAGGTCAGCCGGTGGTCATCGATCTGGCCCGGATTGCTGCTGGCCAAATGCCGCCAGGGCTGTGGACCAGCACGATCATTCGCGACTGGGGGCCAACCTTGCAGAACAGCAAGACCTTCGCTCGCTGGCCGAGCGAGGACCGCAAGTTCGTCAAGTCTGACAGTTCGCTGATCGGCGCGCACCGGGTTGCGGGAAATTACTCGCCCGAGATCACGTTCTCGCTCGCCAAGGATTTCATGGCTCCGCTTCAATCCACCGCGACCGAGCAGGCCAGCGGTTCGAGCCTGGTCCGCTGGAATGCGGTGCCCGATGCAACCGGCTATCTTGCCTTTCAGTTCGGCGGAAAGATGACTCCGAATGGCGAAATGGGCGACATGGTGATGTGGACCAGCAGCGCCAGCCGCCAGTTCGGTGGCGGGCTGTCGGATTGGCTCAGCCCGGCTCAGGTCGCTGGTCTGGTGCGGGACCGGACAGTTTTGGCTCCTGCCGTAACCCAATGCACGATCCCGGCTGAGGTCCGCGCCGCCGGGCCCGATTTCCGGATGGGGATGCTGACGGCCTTCGGTCCCGAAGAAAACTTCGCCTATCCAGCGCGCCCTGCCGATCCCAAAGCGGCGTGGAATCTGCAATGGACGGCGCGGGTCCGGCACCGCTCGATGACCGGCTGGATGGACATGCCAGGCATGAGCCAGATGGGGCAGCAACAGCAGGGGCCGGGCGAACAACCCAAATGCAAGAAGAAAGGCGGGTTCGGCGGGATCGTCAAAGGCGTGCTGGGCAAGGACTGCTGAGTGTTGGCGATCGTCTGGCACAGCCGGACCGGGGCCAGCCATGCACTTGCCCGGGCTGCCGCTCGCGGAGCTGGACCGACCGTCCGGCTGCTTGCGGCAGAACAAGTGCAGGCTGACGATTTGCTGACCGCTTCCGGGTATCTCTTTGTCTGCCCGGAAAATCTCGGCACATTGAGCGGCACGATGAAAGAGATGTTCGATCGCCTCTATTATCCGTTGCTCGGACGGATCGAAGGGCGGGCCTATGGCACGGTCATCGCAGCGGGCAGCGATGGGCATGGCGCAGAGGCGCAACTTGACCGGATTGTCACCGGCTGGCGGCTGAGGCGCGTCGCTGAACCTTTGATCGCAATGATCCACGCACAGACACCAGAGCTGATTCTAGCCGAAAAGACAGTTCCCGCAGAAATACTCGCGGCGGCTGAAGAACTCGGTTCGGCAATGGCAGCGGGGCTCGAACAAGGCATCTTCTGATACTCTGACTGAAAGATTGCTCCATTCTGGGCTGAATTGCCGCTCAAGGACTCGACTAATAGCTTGGAAAGATGCCAGATGCCCGGAATCGAGTGACAGTATTTCAGGGGAAGCAGTCATCGCCGACGCGGCTGGCAAGAATGAGCAGACGGCAGGTGCAATTCTGTCGCTGATCTATGCGGAAGGGCAACGGCCTGGGCTGGAGGCGCTCGCCGGCTTGGCGGGTCGTTCGCTCAAGTCGGTCCCGTTTGTGCTAAGCCATATTCCTGATGCCGGGGAAGACTGGGTGGAACTACTCGCTGCCGGGCTGACCTTTGATTGCCATGGGCTCGCGCCGGGTGATCCGGCCCAGCACCCTGGTACTGGCGCGCTGCTTGGGTTGCATGACGTGCCGGGGGGAGAGGCAATCTCACTCCGACCCGCACCGCACCTGGTTGAAGGAAGCGGTTTGCTGCCGGTTGTCCGCATACTCGCTGGTCTGGGGGCGGAATTGGGTCACTTGCCCGGGCTGATTGCTGCGCATTGGCAGCCAGCACAATGCTGGATGGCACCCAAGTATTTCCGCGGGGTGGTTGAGGAATGGATTGGCGGCGGGGCCTTCCCGGCGCTCGGACTGACCTCGCTCCAGCGCAACGATGACGGATCGATGATTTCGGCCGGGCTTGGGTTTCTGATCGGGCAAGAACTGCGGTTTGAGCCGGACAGGCGGCTGGCCCCGGCCGCGATTGCGCGGATTGCGGTGCGGCTGATCCATTCGCTGATTGAAACCGGACCGCTGACATCAGCGATGTCCTATCTCGGGCCAGAGGGTGAGCCGCTGCGGGTCGAACCGATAAATCATGGCCGACAACTCCGGGTCTCGTTCCCGCGGTGAGGGTTGGGTGGCGAAGCAGGCGCTGGAGGCGGTGTGGCTGACCAGACCCGGTCGGGCCAAAGCGCTCTGATCCCGCAACGCCAGCGCCTTGTCTTTCGTGCAGTAAATCGCCGCGATCAGCCGGGGTACGAGCCGGGGCTGCAGCGCCACCATATCCTGCCGCGCCAGATCCTGACCCAATCGTGCTTTCACCCCTTGCTCGATGCGGTTGGGCGGGAGCGGCTGCATTTTGACGATTTCCGCAGCAACGGTCTGCTGCTCCCCGCCAATGACACTGCGGCGCTGCGGATCGGTCTGCCGCTGCACCGGGGCCCGCACCGCGATTACAATGCGCTGGTGATCGAGCGGGTTGGGCTGATCGAGGCCAGCTGGTCCGCCCGCCGCCCGCTCGCGCCCGAAGTGGCACTGATGGAGGCGCTGGAGGGGCTGCGCCAGTTGCAACAGAATCTGCGCCGCCAACTGCTTGACCAGCACCACCGCCTGACACTCAACCGCCGCGATCCGTTCCGCAGTGCAGTTGACTTCTCAGAGCTTGACGCGATGGCCAACCTGCTCTGGCCGACGACGGAGCCTGCGGTTTAGGCATCTAAAAAGGGAGAAGGGGGTTCGCGCAGAGATCGCAAAGAGAAAGGAAGGGCGCAAAGACGTGACGCTCTCGGCGAAGCCGCCTTTCTACTCGAAGTAATCCGTCCAACGCGCCCTCTGATGAGGAAGGGGCCTCCGGCCCAATCACAACCCCTTTGCGCCCTTCCAACTTCTTCCTCTGCGATCTCTGCGTGAACCCCCTTTTCTCCCTTAGGCCAAAGCCATCCGCGCCTTCGCCGCCAGCTCTGCCCGCGCGGTGTTGTATTCGGCCTCAAGCCGGTCAACCCGGTCCGCCACAGATTCAACCGCTTTCACCGCGCCGATCCCCTGACCCGAACCCCAGATGTCCTTCCACGCCTTGGCCTCGCTATTGCCACCCGAACCGAAATTCATTGTCGAGATATCCCCCTTGGGCAAATTGTTCGGGTCCATGCCCGCGCGCTCGATCGACTGCCGCAGATAATTGCCGCTGACGCCGGTGAACAGGTCCGAATAGACAATATCCGACGCCTGCGCCTGGACGATATTGTCCTTGTAAGCATCGACCGCATTGGCCTCTTTGGTCGCGATAAACGCGCTGCCGATATAGGCAAGATCCGCGCCCATAGCCTGCGCCGCCAGCACCGACGCGCCATGCGCAATAGAACCCGACAGCGCCACCGGCCCGTCAAACCATTCGCGGATTTCGCGCATCAACGCGAACGGCGAGGTCACGCCAGCATGCCCGCCAGCGCCTGCCGCCACTGGAATGAGGCCGTCCGCCCCCTTTTCGATAGCCTTGTGCGCGAAGCGATCATTGATGACATCGTGCAGCGCCATGATTATCCGCCGGTGGTTTCCGCCCTGCTCGCCGAGGCCATTGCGCTTACCGCCATGCTGGGCGCCACGCTGAAATTCGAAGGCAAGTTTATCCTGCAGACAAAGACTGATGGCCCGGTTGACATGATCGTGGCAGATTTCATGTCACCCGACGGGGTGCGCGGTTACGCCCGCTTCAACAGGAAGAAGCTGGATGCGCTCACCGTACCTACCCAGCAGGATTTGCTGGGCAAGGGCTATCTGGCGATGACGGTGGACCAGGGCTCGGACATGGAGCGCTATCAGGGCATCGTGCCGCTGGACGGAACGACGCTTGCTTCGGCGGCGGATACTTATTTCAAGCAATCGGAGCAGATCCCGACGCGGCTGCGCCTGGTTTCCGGGCCGCTGCTGGCGCGGGGAGAAAAAACCACCCATTGGCGGGCCGGGGCGATCATGGTGCAGCACCTGCCGGCCGAGGGCGGCATAAGCCCCATCCCGTTTTCATCGGGCGACAATCCGGA
>CALMBN010000174.1 GCA_937860195.1 uncultured Novosphingobium sp. | reverse complement strand
CGGAGAGGAAGCGCTAAATCGGACCGCTTCGGAATTTAAACTAGGAATGGGATTGCTCATCGAAGCTTGGAACACGCTGACCTAAGAGCCAGAACTCAATTTTGACATCCAGCTAACCCTACCGCGACTTCCCGCTATCCCGGTCCAGCAACAGCGAAAACAGGATCGCCGAACATTCCCCGTCGACCAGCCCGTCGATCACGTGGGGCCGCCATCTGCGCTGAAACGCACGCATCGCGGCCTCCGTGTCGGAGATGTCATAGCCCCAGCGCTCCAGCCCGAGGAAAAACGCGCCGTCGTTTTCAAACGGGCTGGGCGCCAACACGCGCGGGGTTTTGAGGGCCAGCCGGTGCGCCGCCAACAAGTCCCAGTCGAACAGTTCGCCGGGATCCTCCTTGCGCACAGGGGCGATGTCCGAATGGCCGACCACGTTGGCGCGGGGAATATCGTGGCGCTGGACCATGTCGGCGAGCAGCGGCAGCAGCGCTTCCATCTGGGCATCGGGGAACGGGCGATAGCCGAATTCGTGACCGGGATTGACCAGCTCGATCCCGATAGAGGCCGAGTTAATGTCGGTTATCCCGCGCCAAAAGCTTTTTCCGGCGTGCCAGGCGCGGCGATCCTCGCGGACCAGGCGGTGGACCTTGCCGTCTTCCTCAATCAGGTAGTGCGCCGAAACCCCGGCCATCGCATCGCACAGCCGCTCCAGCGCTTCGTCGGCGCTTTGCATGCCAGTGTAGTGCAGCACCACCATCGAGATCGGCAATTGCCGCTCGTTCCAGTTGGGCGAGGGATCCTCGAAGTGGATCAGATCGGTCATCGCCGGTGCATCATCCCGGCAGCACCGCGCCCATTACCAGCGCACCGTCCGACAAGGCATACTGAAGCCCGCCGCCAAGGCTCGCCGCGAGCTGCTGGATCATGTGGGCCGGGGCAGTCCGGCTCGAGAGCTCACCCGGATCGAGCGCGCCGTCGAGCGCTTTGCCAATCACGGGATCGAACACCACTTTGGCACCCGTGGCGCGGATCACGATTTCGGCCGCGCCGTCGCGCAGTTCAGCCCCGATATCGAGTGTGCCGCCACGGACCAGCGCGTCGATCCCGATATGGGCGAGGTTAAGCAGCACCTTCACCGCCGGTTTGGGAAGCACTGGCGCGCCAAGGTTCCAGTTCAGCGTGATCCGTTCGTTTCCGGCGACCAGCGCATCGATCAACGCCTTTGGCTCTTCGACCGACACGGTATCGCCAAATCCGCCTGCCGCCCCAAACGCGAGCCGGAAGAATTTGAGCTTGTCCGCACTGGTCCTGGCGCTCTGCTCGAGCAGTTCCATGCAGCGCTTGCGCATTTCCGGATCGCGCTCTTCGGCCAGCAGTTCCAACCCGTTGTTGAGCGCACCGACCGGGCTGAGCAGGTCATGGCACAGGCGTGAACATAGCAAACTGGCAAGATCGAGTGATTGATCGGTCATCGGAGCCCCTGAAACATCGCTGAGCCCCCTTAGCCGTCCACGACTCGGCTGGAAAGCGGTTCGAATCCATGCTGGCCATCTCTCCACCACTGCACATCCCCGGCCGCGATAATTGCCCAAATGCGTCCTGCCCGTTCGGCCATGGCAATATCTTCGGTTGACGGTTCGCGGCGACCGTTGGGGTGTGAATGGTAGTATCCAAGCACTTGCGGTCCGCCGGTTCGTGCAGCTTTGTGCGCTGCGATCAGTGCGATGGGATCGATTTCAAAGTGGTGCAGCGGGTCGGGGTTGATGTTGGCGGCCGGCACCGCGCGCTCGATCCGCAGCCCCTGCCCAAGCAATAGCCCGCAGCATTCTTTCGGTTGCGCCCGAATCGCTTCTTTCCGCAGTGTGGCCAATGCGCCACTTGTCACTTCGAGGGTCATCCCCAAATGTCTAGCGATGAACACGGGGGAATCCATCATTTCCGGCACGCTGGCTGGCGGGGAGCGGCTCGACAAGGCCTTGGCCGAAGCGAGCGGCCTGTCGCGCGAGCGGGTCAAGGCGCTGCTGGGCGAAGGCCGGGTGCTGCTTGGCGGCAAGGTCGCCGGGCAGGCCAGCTTCAAACCCGCCGCCGATGTGATATTCGAAATTCGCGTGCCAGAAGCAGTTCCGGCAGAAGCCCAGGCGCAGGATATTCCGCTCAATGTCGTTTATGAAGACGACTACCTGATCGTGATCGACAAGCCCGCCGGACTGGTGGTCCATCCCGCTGCCGGGAACCATGACGGGACGCTGGTCAACGCCCTGCTGCACCACTGCCGCGGGCAGCTTTCGGGAATCGGCGGGGTCGCACGGCCAGGGATTGTGCACCGGATTGATAAGGACACCTCTGGCCTGCTGGTCGTTGCCAAAACCGACAAGGCGCACGAAGGCCTCGCTGCGCAGTTCGCCGACCATTCGATCGAACGGGCCTATCTGGCGTTGGTGTCAGGTCTGCCGAAACCACCAGCGGGAACCGTGCGGGGGAACATTGGACGTTCTGCCACAAACCGGAAAAAGATGGCGCTGGTCGAGGACGAACGCGGCAAGCATGCGGTGACGCATTACAAGACGCTTGAAACGTTTGAAGGGGCCAGCCTGATCGAATGCCAGCTTGAAACCGGGCGGACCCATCAGGTCCGCGTTCACCTTGCGGCAAGTGGTCATGCGCTATTGGGCGATCCGGTTTATGGGCGGACTCATCAGCGGCACCATGCGCTGCTGGGCCAGCTTCAGTTTACCCGGCAGGCGCTGCACGCCGCCGTGCTGGGTTTTGTCCACCCCGTTACAGGAGCGGCAGTTCGCTTTGAAAGCACGCTGCCTGCCGATATGGCGGGGCTGTTGGTCGAATTGCGGAACAAAACCTGATCTATTGTGGTATAACACTTCTCTGTGTGGCCCGACCGCCGCGGATGCCTATTAAGGGTCCGACCAGGGTGGGCCGACGATGAAAGGACGAGTGAACAAGATGTCCGAAGCCAAACGCAAACTGCCCGCGACCGGCGGCACTGCCATGCCCGCGCTTGGGCCCGAGCAGAGCCTCAACCGCTATCTGGCTGAAATCAAGAAATACCCGGTGCTGACCGCCGAGCAGGAATACATGCTCGCCAAGCGCTATGCCGAGCATCAGGATCCTGAAGCTGCCAAGCAACTGGTCACCAGCCACCTGCGGCTCGTCGCCAAGATTGCGATGGGTTACCGCGGCTATGGCTTGCCGGTTTCCGAACTGATTTCCGAAGGCAATATCGGCCTGATGCAGGGCGTCAAGAAGTTCGAACCCGATCGCGGCTTTCGCCTTGCGACCTACGCGATGTGGTGGATCAAGGCCTCGATGCAGGAGTTCATTCTGCGCAGCTGGAGCCTGGTCAAGATTGGCACCACCGCCGCGCAGAAAAAGCTGTTCTTCAACCTGCGGCGGATGAAGAAAAACCTCGACGCTTACGAGGACACCGATCTCCATCCCGATCAGGTGACCAAGATCGCGACAGACCTTGGCGTGTCAGAGGCCGAAGTGGTCAACATGAACCGCCGGATGATGATGGGCGGCGATGCCAGCCTCAACGTCTCGTTCAACGAAGACGGCGAAGGTCAGTGGCAGGACATGCTGGAAGACAGCGGACCGCTGCAGGACCAGATGGCCGAAGAAGCGCAAGAGGCGGGCAATCGCCATTCGCTGCTGATCGAGGCGATGGACAGTCTGGGTGAGCGTGAAAAGCACATCCTCACTCAACGCCGGTTGATCGAAAACCCGCAAACGCTTGAAGAACTCAGCCAGGAATACGGAGTCAGCCGCGAACGGGTTCGCCAGATCGAGGTTCGCGCGTTCGAGAAACTGCAAAAAGCGATGCTTCGTATCGCCGGGGACAGGCGGCTTTTGCCGGCCGCCTAGCATCTTGGCCAAACGAAACCGATCATAGCAAAAGGGGCTGGAACAATTCGGCCCCTTTTTTGTTTATGCAGCACCGAGAGCATGCTTGGTCGGCACTCGACTAACCGTTGCAATGTTCCAAAACCGTCACATTTCGTCCGAGTTCGTCCGAATTGAAACCTTGCCTAATGAGAGTCTTAGAGTTAAGTTGAGGCAGCTTTTCACAGGCAATTCCTGAAAGAAGGGGAAACCGAATGCGCAAAATAATCATTGGATTGGCGATGGCCACCACGATGCTCGCGACGCCAGCCATGGCTCGTGACGATTCGTGGTATGTTGAACTCGATGTTGGTGCCATGAAGGCAGAAGATACCATCTTTGACATCGGGATTGCGGCCAACGCGCTGACGCTTGACCACGATCTCGGCTTCGATGCCGGGTTCATCGTCGGATACGATTTCGGTGCGTTCCGGCTCGAGACGGAAGGTGCTTACAAGCGCAACACGCCTGACGGCCTGAACACTTCGGTTGCTATTCCGAACTTCGGTGTGGCCGGCACCAACTCGCCGCTGACGTTCATCGGCCGCCAGGAAGACGGACCAAACCTCACCGGCCAATCGACCGCGATGAGCTTCATGGTCAATGGCCTGCTCGATTTCGGTCCCGATGATGGCCTGCAGGGCTTCGTCGGCGGCGGCGCGGGTTTCGCCACCGTCAAGCACAACGACATTTCGGTCAACACCGCCGGCCCGGGCTGGCTTGATGACAGCGATGGCGGGTTTGCATGGCAGGCGATCGCCGGGGTTCGCACCCCGCTCAGCGACCGCGTCGACCTTGGCCTCAAGTATCGGCTGTTCAACGTCAACAACGTTGACATGGTCGACAGCGGTGGCCGTGCGGTCAGCAGCCGCTGGCGCTCGCACTCGCTGATGCTGACGCTGGGCTACAACTTCGGTGAGCCGGCTGCTC
>CALMBN010000173.1 GCA_937860195.1 uncultured Novosphingobium sp. | reverse complement strand
GCCGCGCCTGATCTCGGGCAACACCAACGCGCCGAGCATCATGATCGGCGAACGCGCGGCGGACTTTGTGAAAGCCGCGCTCCAGTGAGCGTCGCCTTTCGCCGTGAGAGTGATGAGGAGCATCTTGAACCCAAATTCGAGCTGCCGATCCCGCCCGGCCCCAATCTGGTTACCGCGCGCGGGCTGCAATTGCTCGAAGCGAAGGTCGCGGAACTGGAAGCCGCGCTGCCCGGCCTGAGCGAGGAAGACACCCGCAAAGCCCTCCATCGCGACCTGCGCTATTGGCGCAGTCGGCTGGCGACGGCGGCGCTGACCGAGGCGCGATCAGGGGGTGCGGTCGGGTTTGGCTGCAGGGTCGAGCTGCTGCTGAACGGCAAGCCGCGCACGATCGAACTGGTCGGGCATGACGAGGCCGATCCGGCGGCGGGCAAGCTGGCGTTCACCGCTCCGTTGGCGCGTGCGGTGATGGGGGCCGAGGTGGGGGATGTGGTGGATTTTGGCGGGAAAGAGGGGGCGATTGAGGTGGTGGGGGTTGGGGCTATTTAGTTTCAGAAATTGCCAGAAGAAATCTGCCGACGTCGGTCGTTTGGAGTTCTTCTGCCGTCATTTTAGCGGAAATTTTTACTCCCTCGCGCTTACCCCAGCCATGAGCACCTAGCTTCTCGAACGGTGCCAACGACCGCCCATTGGGATTGATTGCAGTCCTAATAGCTTCCTGCGTAAAATAGTTTTCTGTCGCCCTTCGCTCGGTTGCAAGGCACGGGATCTCAGCCGCCTCGCAGGCATCGACAAATGCAGCTCTCTTTTTTTCAATTTGGCTGTCCTCTGCGTCACGCTCACTATCGATAACGACCGCCACGTTTGGATGTATTGATAGAACCTGCTTGATGGCTTCGGCACCCGCAGCATGGATAGTTTCGCTGCCGCCCAATGACAAAATGGCCCACTTCCGATGCAACCCGAGCAATCTTAGCCACTCTGAGAACACTTTGATCTCCGACGGACCTTCGACAAAAAGCACTCCGTCGCACCCAATTTCACGCCATGCGGAAAAAGACATCTCTCCAAGCGTTTCCAGAAAGCTTGGTGAGCGCTCGAACGATGAAGAAATACTGACGCCATCCTTCATCGAGAACGAAATGATTTCGTCAGCGACGCTTCGAGCGAGACCAATAGAATGAGTTGCGAAAATTACAGGTCCGTTCGCGTGCTTTGAAAGCAAGCTCATCATTTCGACTTGGAGCGATGCGTGAATCCCAATCTCTGGTTCATCGATCAGAATGAGTGGATTGCCCCTACTAGGAACGTTCGCAAGAAGGCTCACAAAGTGTGAAATCCCGTTTCCCATGTCACTCAGTAGATAGGACTTTTTGTTGTCGATCTTCAGAATAAAATCTGTGTTGGCCTGATTAGCGGTGATTTCAATCTGGTCGTATCCAAATATTCACGCGATCTCTGCTTCAAGTGAAGCAGCCGCTTTTCGTGCACCGACATGGTCAGATTGCTTTTGAGATACCCATTGAGCAATCAATCCTGATCCAAGGATCAGCTCATGATTTTGTTGTATCTGCATATTTCCGAATGGCCGAACCGCAGGGACAAATGTTGGCTGGTCCAAGCCGTATAAGTTGTTGCTATGATCCAAAAAATATTGCCGCTCATGGCTTTTATGGACGAATAGATTTCCCGAACTGTTCGAATGCATGTCGAAATTTCCGGGGTGCACAACAACCTCTGAACCATCATCAACAAGATATACATCGGCTGACAAGGTCGCTCGGTCGAACCGCACCCTCATGTGGATTGGCGCAACATCTTGCGACATGAGACCGCCAAATTGGTCTGCTGGAAATTGATCGGTGAGTTGCCAAAGGTCGACTTCCATCGGCCTTTCGTTCAACTCTGTGAACACTGCATACTGATCCGACAAAGCGCGCATAGCGTTGTTGATAGTCGCGCGCGGCCCATGGCCTTCGTCCCGGCCCATAATTGCTCCGGGGGCGTGTGACAGCATGCGACCCATTTCCCAGAAGAAGCGCAAAGCGGCTGTCTTCCCCGAGTTGTTTGGACCTACGAGGGCGGTCACAGGCTTCGACAAGTCGATTGTAAGTGGGTTGGAATCCGCGAAACAGCGATAGTTCTTAACCTGGATCTTCCAACGCATGTTTGCCCCCAGATCTTATGTAGCCACTCAATAGACTAGCCGTGTTTACCCTTCGGCTTGCCCTTGTGGAACACCCTTGGCCCATTGCCACCCGGTCCACCCGGTCCGCCCTGTCCGCGATGCGGTTTTGGGGGTGGGCCTTTGCGGCGGTGTTCGCGGGCTTGTTCGCGCGGGCCTTCAGACTGCTCGATGGTGATCCCGCTTTCGTCGTCGCCGTCGATTCCGGCGGTGCGTTTGACAGCATCGGCGAATTTGCGGGCAACGGCGCTGGGCACCTGGAAGTGAGTCTCGCCCGGACCGATCCGGATCGCGCCGATCTCGCCACGGGTGACGTGGCCGCGGCGGCAGAGCAGCGGCAGGATCCAGCGCGCGTCGGCGTTTTGCCTCCGCCCAACGTCCATCCGGAACCAGACCACGTCGTCGAAGCCAGGGCGGTGGTGCTCGGCCTGGGCGGCGCGCTGGGCATCGTGGCTGCCCGAGATCAGCTCTTCGGGGGCGGGCATCGCGGACCGGAACGAGCGGACCAAGGCTGCTGCGATGTCTTCGGGGCTGCGCTCGGCCAACAGTCGCTGGGCGAGCTCGCGGTCTTCGGCATCGAATTCGGCCGGGGCCAGCATGGCTTCGATCAGCCGCTCGCGGTCTTTGATCCGGATGTCATCGGGGGTCGGGGCCTCAAGCCACTGCGCCTCGATCCGCGCACCGCGCAGCATCGATTCGACCCGCTTGCGACGCGGATAGGGCACCACGATCACCGCCGTGCCCTTTTTGCCGGCCCGGCCTGTGCGGCCCGAGCGGTGCTGGAGTGCCTCGGCATCACGCGGGATCTCAACGTGGACCACCAGACTCAGGCTGGGCAGATCGATCCCGCGCGCTGCCACGTCGGTCGCAACGCAAACCCGCGCCCGGCGATCACGCAAGGCTTGCAGCGCGTTGTTGCGCTCAGCTTGGCTGTGCTCGCCCGACAGCGCCACGGCGGAAAAGCCGCGCTCGATCAGCGTGGCGTGGAGATGGCGGACATTGTCACGCGTGGCGCAGAACAGCATCGCGGTTTCAGCATCGTGGAAGCGCAGCAGATTGACCACCGCGTGCTCGATCTGGGCCGGGGCAACGGTAACCGCCTGATAGCTGATATCGCCGTGGCCGCGATCTTCACCCACGGTCGAAATCCGCACCGCATCACGCTGGAACCGCCTGGCGAGCGCGACGATCGGCTTGGGCATGGTGGCCGAAAACAGCAGAGTGCGACGGGTGCTCGGCGTGGCAT
>CALMBN010000172.1 GCA_937860195.1 uncultured Novosphingobium sp. | reverse complement strand
GTTGCTTGGTCAGATGGCCGCGCGCGCCTTCGGCAAAGAAGGTGTATTTGGCGTGGAGCTCCATCCCGGCTTGAAAGTCACCCTTGTGGCTGCCATCGCGGGCCACGCCCATGTCCTGCGTGGCGACACCTTTGACCGAGCCATCTTCATTGTAGAGCACTTCGCTGGCCGGAAAGCCTGGAAAAATTTCCACGCCCAGATCTTCGGCCTTTCCCGCCAGCCAGCGACACAGGTTGCCAAGACTGCCTGTGTAGCAGCCATGATTGCTCATCAGCGGCGGCATCGGGAAATGCGGGATCGGATATTTCTTCCTGGCCGAAAGCACCCAGTGCCAGTTGTCGGTCACGGGCACCTCTGCCATCGGACAGCCTTGCGCACGCCAATCGGGGATCAATTCGTCCAGCGCCTTGGGATCAACCACCGCGCCCGAAAGGATATGCGCCCCGATCTCAGACCCTTTTTCGAGGATACAGACCGACAGATCGGCATTGACCTGTTTGAGGCGGATCGCCGCAGACAGGCCGGCCGGCCCACCTCCGACAATCACCACATCATACGGCATCGATTCGCGTTCGCTCATGGCCCTGTCCCCACGCCTTGCGGTTGTTTTCTGATCCCAACCCTTGATTGCTGCGGCGGGGCAGGTCAAGACCACAAGCGTGACTTTGTCCGATCCCCCCGCCCCGCAGCGTGGCCTGCTATCCGGTGATATCGCCGCTGCGCTTGATTGGTGGCGGGAGGCTGGGGTCGATCAGGACTTTGGCGATGCTGCGCGCGACTGGCTGGAGCCGCGCGCACCTGCCGTCATGGAAACGCCAGCGACCGCACCCGAACAGTTCGCCCCGCCGCCAGCCCCGGTTGCCGCACCGCTGGGCGGAATGCCAGAGGATTGGCCGAAGGAACTTGCCGCCTTTACCGCCTGGTGGCTGACCGAACCCTCGCTCGACAATGGACAGGTTTTTGGCCGCATCCCGCCGCGCGGGCCGCAGAACGCACCGCTGATGGTGCTGGTCGATCATCCGGAGGCGGGGGATTCGCAAGGGCTACTTTCTGGCGAGCAAGGCCGGCTGGTTCGCGCGATCCTCGCTGCGATGGGGCTCGCGCCTGATGCGGCCTATGTCGCCAGCGTGCTGCCACGCCATATGCCGATGCCCGATTGGCCCGCGTTGGCTGCGACCGGGCTTGGCAAAATCGCGCAGCATCACATCGCTTTGGCCGCGCCGCAGCGGGTTTTGAGCTTCGGTCCGCACGTCTCATCGCTTCTTGGCCACGATCCAGCGAAAAGCGCTGACCCTTTGCGGCATTTTTACCATGTAGGCCCCAGCATTCCGGCCTTGGCTGCACCTGGGCTGACCACCCTGATGGCGCGGCCCCGGAGTAAAGCGGCATTGTGGCAGGCCCTGCTCGATTGGCAGCAAGGCTGAAACCACAGTCCAGCGGGACTGAGCGGGGAAAAGACAACGTGCGTAGTGCCAGTTTCAAAACCCTTGCCGCCGTTGGCGCGGCCGTTGTTGTGCTGATCGCACCGCAAGCTGCACAGGCCAATTCCGCCGCGATGGAATACTTCGCCAAACGGACTGACCGATCGGCTGTCCCCGCGCTGCTTAGCGCCGAGGACCGGAGCTTCTACCGCGAGCTGTTTGCCGCGATTGACCGGGGCGATTGGACGCGGGTTCAGGCGATGTTCGCCCAGCGGCCCGATGGCCCGCTGCATCAGGTGGCGCGGGCCGAATATTTTCTCGCCCCGAATTCGCCCAAGATCGAGCTCGAAGCCCTGAATGCCTGGCTCGCGAACGGGGTCTCGCTGCCGCAAGCCGAACAGATTGAAAGCCTTGCGACCAAGCGCGGGGCAACCATTCTGCCCGCCTTGCCGCAGGAAAACCGGCTGGTCAGCCAGCCCAGCTTTGCCAAACGAATCCGCCCGCGCGAGGCCAATGATGGAACCATGCCCGGATCGGTCGCAGGTGCGATAGGCGGCAAGATCAAGGCCGATGATCCGGCGGGTGCCAAGGCCGTGCTCGACGGGATAGACAGCCAGCTATCCCCCCGCGCCCGTGCCGAATGGCGCAGCAAGGTATCGTGGAGCTTTTACATCGAGAATGACGATGCCAGCGCCTATGCCTTGGCCCAGACCGCGCAGGATGGTGATGGTCCGTGGGTCGCCGAAGGCTGGTGGATCGCGGGTCTGGCCGCGTGGCGACTCGACGATTGCGCAGGAGCGGCCGATGCATTCAGCAAGACCGCCCAGCTTTCCGACAACAATGAACTGAAAGCCGCCGGGTTTTATTGGCAAAGCCGGGCGTTGATCCGCTGCCGCAAGCCGGAGGCAGCCGCCACACCATTGCGGGCCGCTGCGCGTTTGGATGAGACGCTTTATGGCATGCTAGCCGCCGAACAGCTTGGCATGACCCTGCCCAGGACCCACGAAGCGCCAGACCTCACCCAGAATGACTGGCAAGCCTTGCGCGATGTGCCCAATGTTCGCTCGGCAGTGATGCTGGCAGAGATCGGGCAGGATGGGCTTGCCGACGAGGTATTGCGCCATCAGGCCCGAATTGGAACGCCCGGACAGTATCAACCGCTTTCGCGGCTTGCCCGAAGCCTTGGCACGCCCGGGACCCAGCTATGGATGTCCTATAATGCTCCGGCTGGCGGCAAACCTGAACCAGCCGCGCGCTTCCCGACTCCTAAATGGACCCCGGTGAACGGCTGGAAAGTCGATCCGGCATTGGTCTATGCTCATACTCTGCAAGAATCGGTGTTCCGCACCAAAGCAGTCAGTCCGGCCGGCGCGCGCGGGCTGTTGCAGATCATGCCCGCAGCGGCGAAAGATCACACTGGATCGCTCGGTGTTTCCGGTTCTGCCCAGAGCCTGTCCAAGCCCGAAGTCAATCTGGCCTTCGGGCAAAAGCACATGGAAATGCTGCGCGATTCGCCCGGCACCCAGGGACTGTTGCCAAAGGTAATGGCTGCCTACAACGCCGGGCTCACCCCGATCACCCGCTGGAATTTCGAAATCAAGGACAAGGGCGATCCGCTGCTTTGGATCGAATCCGTGCCCTATTGGGAAACCCGCGGGTACGTGAACATCGTGATGCGCAATTACTGGATGTATGAGCGGCAGGCGGGCGGGCCATCGGAAAGCCGGATGGCGTTGGCGCAAGGACTGTGGCCGACCTTTCCCGGCCTGACCGGATCGAAAGCTGTGCGCATGCGCGCCGACGGGACGATCCAGCGTGGCCATTGATCTGGCTAGATCGTTCAAGCCGATTAATCTGGCGGTCCTGACCGTGTCCGACACCCGCGACATGAACACCGATACCTCAGGCGCGCTGCTGGAAGAGCGGATCAGAGCCGCTGGACACCGGCTGGCGGCGCGGGCGGTGGTCAAGGATGATGTGCCCGCCATCACTGCAAAACTCAATTCGTGGATTGACGAAGGCTTGGCCGACGCGATCGTCACGACCGGCGGCACTGGCCTGACCGGCCGCGATGTGACGCCCGAAGCGCTGGGCCGGATCAAGGACAAAGACATCCCGGGTTTCGGTGAGCTATTCCGCTGGATCAGCTATCAGAGCATCGGCACCAGCACCGTGCAAAGCCGCGCCTGCGCCGTGCTGGCGCGCGGGGTCTACATTTTCGCCCTGCCCGGATCGAACGGCGCGGTGAAAGACGGCTGGGACGGGATCCTGGCCGAGCAGCTCGATAGCCGGAACCGGCCGTGCAATTTTGTCGAGCTGATGCCGCGATTGCGAGAGGTTTAGACCGCCAGACCAGCCATACCTTCTCCGTCATCCTGAACTTGTTTCAGGACCCATTTCTCGTATCGCCCAGTTGGTTGTCGCCGCAGCAAGACGGAGCCGCACCCTTGCAAGCGGGACATCTGGGCGTGCCGCTTGATGGGCCCTGAAACAAGTTCAGAGTGACGGGCGTGGGCAGGGAGCTTGTGGCTCAATAAACTTGTCTTTTTGTTCCTTTTATGTTCTATCGCAAGAATGCCCCCTCCCCCTCTCCACGGTCGCGGTGCCCAATCCGCCGCAGTGCCGCAGCGCTTTGGCCTCGCCGCGCGTGAAGTCGATGGGGATTGGCTGGATGCCCGCGATGGAATTGACGGCCCAGGCCCCAAACTGCGCACGGTAGTGATTGAAGAACACGCCCGCACGATCGTCAGCTTCAACCAGTCGCCAGACATTCCGTTTGACCGCTCGATCAACGCCTATCGCGGGTGCGAGCATGGCTGCGTCTATTGCTATGCCCGCCCCAGCCACGCCTTCCACGATCTCTCGCCCGGGCTTGATTTCGAAACGAAGCTGTTCGCCAAACCCAATGCGGCGCAGCTGCTGCGCGAGACTCTGGGCAAGCCTGGTTACAAACCCGCCCCGATCGCGATGGGCACCAATACCGATCCCTATCAACCGATCGAGGAACGCTATCGGATCACGCGCGGCGTGCTGGAAGTTTGCCTTGAAGCGCGCCATCCGGTGACCATCACCACCAAGAGCGCGCGGGTGCTGCGCGATCTGGATTTGCTGAGCGAGCTGGCACGGCTGAACCTGACGGCGGTCAGCGTCTCAGTCACCAGCCTTGATCCCAAGCTATCCGGCCTGCTAGAACCACGCGCAAGTTCCCCAGCCAAACGACTGGAGACGCTGGAAAAGCTGGCCGCCACGGGCATCCCCGCGCATGTCTCGGTCGCCCCGGTGATCCCCTCCATCACCGATGAATTCATCGAAGGCATTTTGCAAGAAGCCTCCGAGCGCGGAGTTCAGACCGCCAGCTGGATCATGCTGCGCCTGCCGCACGAAGTCGCGCCCCTGTTCCGCGAGTGGCTGGACGTCCACTACCCCGACCGCGCAGGGAAGGTGATGGGCATCGTCCAGTCGGTCCGCGAGGGGAAGGACAACGATCCCGGCTTCTTTACCCGGATGAAGCCGCTCGGCCCCTGGGCCGACATTTTCCGCCACCGATTCCGGATCGCAGCCAAACGGCTGGGGCTCAACCGCGAGCAGCCGATACTGGATTGTAGCCAGTTCGTGCGGCCCCCGATGGATGGGCAGTTGCGGCTGTTTTAGCCTGCAAACCGAATAAGCCGGCTATCCGCCACCGCCGCCGTGCGGTGGGGCAAGACATCGCGAACATATTCCTCGTTCTTGACCATCGCCATGAACGCGCTGCTGTTGGGATAGCCCATCACGAAAATCTCGTCCCATTCGTCGGCTGGGCCGGTGACAACGCATTCCAGCGGCGGGTGCCAGATCATCGCTGCGCCGGAGCCCGCGACCAGTTTCTGAAAGCCAGCCTTGTAGATCGCATAGGCCTCGGCCCCGGTTAGGCCCTTGCCATAGCTGGGATGACCTTCCGGATAGTCTGCCAGTTCGCGCAGCTTGATCAGATTGAGCATCTGGATCGGCGTATCCCGCGGCAGATCCTTGAAGACCTGAAAGTTTTCGCGCGAGGGATCGATGTAGGCTGTCATGATAGTCTCCTCTTGATCCTCCCCGGAACGGGGAGGTGGCCGCAGGGCGGGGGGGGCGGAAGGTTGCCTCCAAGCACTGAATTTGCGGGGAACTCCCGACCCCTCCGTCACGCCTTCGGCGCGCCACCTCCCCGTTCCGGGGAGGATCATTCTGCCAACTTATAGTCCCTGAACTGCTCACGCAGATCCTTCTTGCTGACTTTGCCGGTGCCGCCATGCGGGATTTCGGCGACGAATTCGACCGCATCGGGCAGCCACCATTTGGCGACGGTCTTGGTCAGGTGGGCTTTGATCTCCTCACCCGACACTTCCGCCCCAGCCTTCTTGACCACGATCAGGATCGGGCGTTCATCCCAGCGCGGGTGGTAGATCCCGATCGCCGCCGCTTCGGCCACTGCCGGATGGCTCATTGCCGCGTTCTCAAGCTCGACCGAGCTGATCCATTCGCCGCCCGATTTGATCACGTCCTTGGTCCGGTCGGTCAATTGCAGATTGCCGTCAGGGTGAATGATCGCGACATCACCGGTATCGAACCACTGTTCGGCATCAGTCGCATCGGATTCAGCCTTGAAATAGCGCTTGATCACCCACGGTCCGCGCACTTGCAAAGCCCCGCTGCTCTGGCCGTCGCGGGGCAGTTCCTGCGTCGGATCGTCGAGCGAAACGCAGCGGATCTCTACCCCGAACGGGGTGCGCCCTTGCATCACCTTGATATCGACTTGTTGTTCGAAGCTGAGATCGTCCCAGTCCCAGGTCCGCGCGCCGGTGGTGCCGATCGGGCTGGTTTCGGTCATCCCCCAGGCGTGGGCGACATTGACCCCGGCCTTCATCAGCCGTTCGAGCATAAAGCGCGGCGCGGCCGAACCGCCGATGATCGCCTGACGCAAATGGGGCAGCGTCACGCCGGTCGCATCCATATGTTGGAACGTCGCGAGCCAAACGGTCGGCACCCCGGCCGAATGGGTCACCTTTTCGCGGTTCATCAGCTCGCACAGCACGGCCGGATCGTTGACCGCCGAGAACACGAATTTGATTCCCGCCGCCGCCCCGCCCCACGGCAGGCCCCAGCTCGCCGCATGGAACATCGGCACCACCGGCAACATCACGCTGCGCGCATCGAAATCGAACAAGGCCGGCTGAATGCTGGTCATCGCGTGAAGCATGGTCGAGCGGTGCTCGTACAGCACGCCCTTGGGATTGCCGGTGGTGCCGCTAGTATAGCACAGCATGCAGGGATCGCGCTCGTCGCCGGTGACCCACTCGGCGTTCCCGTCTTCGGGCGCGATCCAGTCTTCAAACTGGCCATTGTCGAAGCAGATGTAGTGCCGGATCGTGGTCCAGCGCGGCTTCATCCGGTCAATGATCGGCTGGAACGCCGCATCATAAAGCAGGACCTGATCTTCGGCGTGGTTGGCGATGTATTCCAGCTGATCGTCGAACAGCCGAGGGTTGATCGTGTGGAGCACTCCGCCAACACCGACTGCGCCGTACCAGCTGACCAGATGGCGGCTGTGGTTCATCGCCAAGGTCGCGATCCGATCACCCGGTTGCACACCAAGCTTGCGCAAGGCCTGCGTCATCTTCAACGCATCGTGGCGCACTTCGGCCCAGTTCGTGCGGGTCTCGCTGCCATCGGCCCAGCGGCTGACAATCTCCCGATTTGGGTGTTCGCGTGCGGCGTGATCGATAATCCGCGTGACCCGAAGGTCCCAGTCCTGCATGGCTCCCAGCATTGATGCCTCTCCCGAATTCGCTTTGTTTACGCGACGAGTTTGAGGTGACCTGTCCCTCGCTTCGCGCTCAACGCTACATTGGCAACACCTTCGAGACTTGCCAAGCGTTCTGCAAGATCTCCGTCGAGCTGAAAATCACGTCCGAGCCGGACCAGCGGCTCCTCGCCCGATCCGGTGCGCAACCTGACGATCACTTCGCCGCGCCCGTCTGCCCCGCCGACCAGCATTCCGGCCAGTTCGGCGAAGGCGTCTGGCAGCAGCACGTCGAGCTTCAGCACCATGCTTCCCGCACTTTTCACCTCGGACAGCGGCCTTGCCCCGCGCACGGTGATCCGTGGTGGCTCGTCCGGGCTGGGCGAATCGAGCTCGACCTGGAGCAACAGGCAGGTGCCGTCCCTGGCCCATTGCTGCATCGGTTCAACCAGCGCCTCCTCGAAGCAGGCGGCGGTAAATTGCCCAGAGCCGTCAGAGAAGTCAGCTCGGATAAACTCGCCGCCACGCTTGGTCCGACCCCGGTTGACGCTTTCAACCATAGCCGCGATCACTGCGCCCGCCCGGCCACCGCCGGGAACCCCGGTTTCCATCAGACTGGCGTAGCTGCGCGCGCCATTGGCACTGGCGACCGCACGCCATTGCTCAACCGGGTGAGCAGCGAAATAAAACCCGAAATTCTCACGTTCCTTCGCCATCTGTTCGGCCTTTGTCCAAGGCTCTGCCTCGACCAACCGCAGCGCAGGGGTGGCATGGTCATCGCCCCCGAACAGTGCAGCCTGTCCGCTCGAACGGCTCCGTTCGGACTCTTCGGCCACCGCCAGCAGCATGTCGGCGTTTGCCATCACCTTGGCCCGGTTCGGCTCGATCCCATCAAAAGCCCCAGCCCCGGCCAGCCCCTCCAATTGGCGGCGGTTCATCGAACCCTGCGGTACCCGGCGGAACAGATCGTCGAGGCTTTCGAACCAGCCATGCGCCTCGCGCTCGGCCACGATTGCATCCATCGCCTTTTCGCCGACATTGCGGATGCCTGCCAGAGCATAGCGCACGGCATAGCCATCGTCGGTTCGCTCAACCGTATATTCGGCCTCGCTGCGGTTGATGTCGGGCCCTTCCAGCAAAACGCCGCTCCGCTGCATGTCATCGACATAGGAAGCCAGCTTTTCGGATTGATGCATGTCGAAACACATCGAAGCGGCATAGAATTCGTGCGGGTAATGCGTTTTCAGCCACGCGGTCTGATAAGACAGCAAGGCATAGGCAGCCGCGTGACTTTTGTTGAAACCATAGCCGGCAAACTTGTCGATCAAGTCGAACAGTTCGTCGGCCTTGTCCGGATCGATTCCCGATGAATCCCTGGCACCCGCGATGAAGCGCGCTCGCTGGGCGTCCATTTCCTTTTGGTCCTTCTTGCCCATCGCGCGGCGCAACAGGTCTGCATCGCCGAGCGAATAGCCCGCCAGCAACTGCGCGGCCTGCATCACCTGTTCCTGATAGACAAAGATCCCATAGGTTTCGGCGAGGATTTGTTCGAGTTTGGGATGCGGGTACTCGATGCTTTCCACCCCATTCTTGCGCCTGCCGAACAAGGGGATGTTGTCCATCGGGCCAGGGCGATAGAGCGCACCGATCGCGATAATATCATTGAAA
>CALMBN010000171.1 GCA_937860195.1 uncultured Novosphingobium sp. | reverse complement strand
GATGATCAGCGATCCCGGCCAGAAGATCGGTCGGCCGCGCCAGCTCTACACCGGCCCAATCCAGCGCGATTACCTGAAACTCGACAAGCGCTGAGTTTGCAGCAATAGTCCCCCTGACACGGGAGGGACTGACTATGGATACAATCAAGAGCCTGCTGCGCGGCCTGTATATCGGCATGGGCGGCTTGATGGTTTTCAGCGGCTTGTTCTGGGCATTGCAGGGGCTGGGCATCATCATGTGGCCGCCCGAAAGCTTCATGTTGGCAGACCGGGCCTGGACGCTCTACGGGCTGATCTTCGCGGCGTTTGGCGCGGGCCTAATCTGGGTTCTGCGCGGCAGTCGGGGCTGACGCGAGCAAGTCCGCAGGCAATTCGAGGATGAAACGTGCGCCCTGCCCCGGCGCGCTTTCGACCGTCAAATCACCGCCCATCGCACGGGCCAGACGGCGTGATATATAGAGGCCCAGTCCCGATCCGCCGTCTTCGCCGCTGCGGCCAAGCCGTTCGAATTTTTCAAACACTTTCGCCTGCTGCTCGTCGCTCAGCCCCGGGCCTTGATCGGCCACGATCAGTCGAGCCCGATCACCGGCTTCTTCCAGCCTGATCCAGATCTGCGACTTGTCAGGTCCATAGCGGATCGCATTACCGACCACGTTTAGCATGATCTGCAAAACCCGGCGAAACTCGGCAACAGCCGATAGATGCTCGCCTGTTTTCGGCGCATCGATAGTGATTCCGCGTTCCTGCGCGCGTACGCCAAGGATTCCGGCCGCACGCTTTGCAACATCGGCCAGATCGATCCGGTCTGGCGCGGTGTTGAATTCTACTGCCTCGACCACCTCGAGGTCAGCCAGATCTTCTACCAGTGCCAGCAAATGTTGCCCCGCTGCCGCGATGTCGGCCGCATACTGGCTGTATTCGTCGGTCAAAGGTCCGGCCATGCGGGTTCGGATTGTTTCGGCATTGGCGATAATCCGGGCAATCGGCTGGCGAAGCACCGGCGCAATATCGCGGCCGATCAGCCCTGGCTCACTGTCGATTGGCCCGGCAATGCCTGGAAGAGTCCTTGGCCCTGCTGGCGGCAAGGGCGTGTCAGCGGTCAGACAGAGCTCAAACCCGATTGGGTCCTGCCCCGGCACCTGCTGCGGCAACAGACTGGCGCGCCAATGACGTGCAGATCCCGCAAGCATTACTTTCGCACCATCAAGCAAGCGCCAATGCATCGGCTGTTCGTGTGCTGCGCCCTCTACAAGCACAAAGTCTGTCCATGGCCGACCGATCCCACTGCGCATGGCCTCAGCCAGTTCGGTCAGCTCAACCGTGTCACTGCTTACAGTCAGCAAGCGTTGCCTGGCATCGAGCCGGGCCGTCAATTCCGCCAAGGTCCGGTCAATCGCAGCACGATGCTCCGCGGTTTGGGATGGGTCTTCGATGGGCAGTGCCTTCACCTGCCAACTTCTGACCCGGATCACGCAGCCTTCATCGGCTTTTGGTTCAATCTCGATCCAGGCAGCTATGCTTTCGCGCCCATTGCTTGCCTGGACTGCACGTGCCAGCTTCAGACCAAAATTGCGAGCCTTGGCTTCCAGCTCGCACAGGGCTGGAATCGCAATTGCACCGGGAATTTCGCCACCGCAGTCATACTGCAGGCCCGCCAACGGCTCGCTGGCGGAAACCAGGCGACCTTGCGCGTCACTGCGGCCTTCAGCCAGAAATGTCGGATCGTTGCTCACGCCTGCCTTAGCCCCCTGGGAACGCGGCGGAGCGGGCCAGCAATGCGGCAGCGCAATCAGGACCGAGCTGTTCGAAGCCATCCGGCAAGTTCGCGCCGGGATGCAACGCGATGAATTGCTCCTCGATCGATTCCGGTCTGAGACCCGCTGCGCGCAATGCCAGCGCCAAGCGCACCACTTGTCCCTCATGGGTAGCCAATATCGCCATTTCGCGCTCCTGCCCCGAGGCTAGCGCCAAGGCGCTCAGGAAGATCGCAACGCCAGCGCTTGAGACCGAGAGTGCTGCCAAAGCCCCGTCACCCATACCGGTCAGCAGGCGGGAAATCAGCCCCAGGCGGCTATGACTCTCATCAAAGGATGTCCGAATGGCAGCAACGGCAATCGCGACAGGGCTTCGGCCCTCGGCAGCATCCGTGCCATGCCCTTGCAGCCCCAGCAATGCCGCGTGAAGCAGGTCCCCCGGCAATTCAGCCAATGGGAGTTGCATCCGCCGCTGGGATTGGACGAACCGGGCCTGCGCCGCCATCAACGCCATCGCAGATTCAGCGATTTGCGGTTCGCCTGAAGCAATCAGCGTCTGAAGTAGCGGGGAAAGGACGGGATCCATCGCCAATCGCGTGTTCAACTGACCGGCCAGCCGTGTTTCAAGCGCCAGCGCATGAACGTGTGCCAAAAAACCGGAATGACCGGCAAATCCTTCGGCCAGCTCAGCGATCTGTGCGGGATCGTGATCGCGCTGATCGGGCACACCTGCGGCATCGCTGACGGCATCGAGCAGTTGCCGTGCAACGTCGGTCATCATGCCGCGAATCCCAGCAATGACCTCGTCGCAAAAAATCGAACGTTCATCATTGGCCAGCAGATGCCGCAAGATCGGGGCAACAGTGCCGATCATCGCATCGCCGTGCGCCAACTCCTGCCGGATACTGGCTTCAACCGGAACAGCACCGGCGGCCTTGACAGAAGTGTCAGTCATAGCCGTCCCTTAGCCCAGTTTGGTTAAGGCCGCGTTAGTCGCGATTGCCCATGCGGAAGCAGGATTCCCGCCAGCGCTGCAAACGCCGCAGCGGCATGAACCGCCACTCCGCCTCCGCCAGCAACAATGGCTCCGGCCAGCAATCCGGCCAGCACGGCCCTGTCTTCTAACCAGACCGCCCAGCGCGGCGCGGCAAAACGGGGCAGTATCCGCAACAAGGCTACCAGGATGAATGGAGGAAACAGGCGATCTGCAATGTGTTGTCCGGCATGTGTCTCAATCCCCCAGGTGGCCAGAACGACGATCACGGCATCAATCATCCAACCGTATAGCCCTTTGGCATCAAGCCAGAGACGGGACTTGCCAACATCGATTTCGATTTGCGACAAGAACACGGTGATTTCGCGAAGAATCCAGCCCAAACCGGCAAAGCCCAACGCGAGCGGGATCAAGCCAAACCACCCCAACCCGAAGGCCAGCAATGCCGTCAGTGCTGCAGCAACGGCAACAGCTCGCGCGCCGCTGCCGGCGTGGAGCATCGCCGGGCCAAGTCTATGCACTGCCAGCATTGCGAGCCCGCGTGACGGACTGAAAGCGCCATCACCCAACGTGCGCTGGCGGATCCATTGGGGTTCCAGTGCATGGGCTTCGTCTTCGGTTCGCACCAGCGTCCAGAACAGCCCATCCTGCCCTGGCGTGGGAATCGCGCGTTGGCGCACGCCAGCCTGAAGCGATATCCTGAGCAGCGAAGCTGACGCATCACAGTCGCTGGACAATTCCGCAAGTCGCTCGATCAGTCGGCCTGGAATCCGCATTGCTCCGGCCGAAGCGTGGTTCAAATCAATCCGTTCGAACCCGGCTGCCAGCCCCTGTTCGATCGGTTGGACCAGGATTGCCTGGCTCTCTTCCAGCAATTCAAAAGCCGGCCCTGCCGAAACGAACAATCCGTCATTCAGCACAAATACCTCGTCGACTGCAGAGACAAGCCCCACCAATGCACGGGCCTGACCAACGACATGGAACTGACTTCCGAAATCTTCAACAAGATGCTGAAGTTCCAGCATTTCTGGTGAAAGTCCTGACGCGATGCAAATCACCCGCTCGCACCGCAGCTGCAGAGCCAACACAGCTTGCTGGCGCGCAACTGTCATGCCTCCAATCCGCAAGAATGCGCGCGGCAATGGGCTCCCTTCCGCTCCGCGATCCAGCATTGTCAAAACGGCGACCCGCAGCGTCTTTCTCCGCGCATTCCGGATGGAAAGCGGCTTCTAAAGGACTATTGCATGGGTGCCAAGCGACTGGGCCTGCCGCTCCCGTGACAAGCGCTCAAGCCGCTGCAAACTCGGCAAGAAAGTTCTTGATCCGGCTCAATACGACAGGATCACCTGGTGCCCCATCAAGGGCCTCGTCAGCGAGCAAAATCAGCGTTTCTGCCTGGAACGTGGCCGCCACGCCCTTCAGACGCATCGCGCTCATTTGCCAGTTCCCGTCGCAGCGCGAGCGCTTCAGCAGGTCAACCTGACGTTCGACACTTTCGATAAACGCTTGCCGTAGCTCGGAAAATAGCGCCGCATCATCGCCTGCCGCAGCGGCCAAAGTCGCGTCCAGTGATCCCGCATCGTATGCCATTCGCTGGCCCTAACAGCACTGGGTTAAACTGTGGTTTATCCTGGGGCCGAATATGGTAAACATCTGGTCATGAACAGTGGATCGCGCATCGTTGCCATCGAAACCGGTGAGCTTGAAAATCAGCACATGCCCGAGGCTTTGGAACTGGTGGAGGAAGCTCCGGCCGACCTTGCTGAGGATTGGTGGGAAGAACCCAAACCCAGCCCGTCCCGCCCGTGGGCGCTGATCGGGGCCAGCGCGTTGACCATGGCGGTCGTTTTGGCTTGGAGCGCATTGTTTGCGGCTTCCAATTGGGCGGCAATGAAAACTGGCGGAACGCTTCAGCAATGGACTGGCTGGCTGCAGGATTGGTCGGTTCCGGTCCTGCTGGTCGCAGTTCTATGGCTGATCGGGTTGCGCAACAGCCGGCGTGAGGCCAAACGTTTTGGCGAAACTGCCAAATTGCTCAGTGAGGAATCAGCGCGCCTTGAAACCCGACTGACAACTGTCAATCGAGAGCTCAGCCTTGCCAGGGAATTTGTGGCAGCCCAGTCGCGCGACATTGAATCGCTCGGCCGGGTGGCAACCGAACGGCTTTCACAACACGCCGATAAGCTGGCCAGCCTGATAGTCGACAATGGGTCGAGGGTCGACGCGATCAAGACTGTCAGCGCGGCGGCTCTGGAAAATATGGAAAGCCTGCGCAGCCATTTGCCAGTAATCGCAAGCTCGGCAAAGGACGTGTCGAACAACATCGCAAACGCCGGACGCGCCGCCCACAGTCAGGTAGGTGACCTCATCGCTGGCTTCAACAAGCTGAACCAGTTCGGCCAGGCCAGCGAACGGCAAGTTGCGGCGCTGCGCGAGGTGATCGACAAAACCATTGCCGAATGGGCTCAGCAGACCGATCAACTTCAAAGCATCACTGAATCACGGTTTACAACGCTGATCGAGCGTGGTTCCGAATTTCGCAGTCAGCTTGATTCGCACGAGGTCGAAGCGCTCGCCTCGATCCAGACTCGCGCCAAAGCGCTCAGCGAAGAACTCACCAGTTCCCGTCAGGTTCTTGATGCGCAGGAAGGCGAAAGCCTGGCATCATTGCGTTCTCGTCTGTCGGCAATGCGCGATGAAAGTGCTGCGATCGCCCGTTCGGTGCGCGAAGGCGAAGGTGCTGCACTTGAGGCCTGGCAGAGCGCGATCGGACGGCTTGAAGAAGGCCTTGCCATTGCCATCACCAAAGTCAGAGAGATCGATGAAAAGGCCATGGCATCGGCCCAGATGCGTCTGACGGAGTTGTCAGACGAAGCAGAAGCCATCGATGAAAGGATGGCCGCACGCGACCAGATCTTTGCCGAAGAACTGAAGAAACGACAGAGCGCATTCGAAATCCGGCATGGTGAATTTATCGCCCAGCTTGGCAGCCAATTGGCCGATCTTGACGGACAAATCGGCGCACGACGCGAAGCGCAGGAGGAGCAGGGTCGCAAACTGCTGGCCCAAAGCGAGTCCGTTACGGTTCAGCTTGAACATCTGACAAGCAAACTCGGCGATGTTGCCACGCTTGGCGAGGATGTGGAAGGCAGGATTGCAGCCAGTCTCGGAGCACTGGGCGAAAAGCTCACCGCAAGCCGCGACGCACTCGCCGGAACAGACAGCGCCATCGCCGGGCTGACCGACGGCAGTGTCCGTCTGCTCGAACTTATCCAGGCCAGCGTCCAGCATTCAACCAAGGACTTGCCACAAGCAATGGGTGTCAGCGAAGCCAAGCTGGGCGAGATCGAGGGCCGCGTGGCAGCACTCAAGGGCGGATTGAGCGAGGCTGAAGCCAGCGGCAAGGCTGTGGCGGATTATCTTGCAACCGGTTCCAGCGGGTTGACTGCAGCGCTCCATGAAATCGAAGCGCTGGGCGCCAGAATCAACGAAGACGGCAGCAAGCAGACTACAATCCTGGCAGCCATGGCAGCATCGCTTGCATCGGTTCGCAGCGAAAGCCTGTCTGTGGCCGAGCTGGCACAAGGCGAACTCAAAAAAGCGATCGACGACCTCAACCAGGCCGCACACGATTCCGTTGCCGGGATTGGTACAATGAGCGCCAGCGCGGTTGCAGAACTGGCGGCGCGGATCGGCGACGAAAGCTCGACGGCGATCGACAAAGCCATGCGTGCGCGTGTTATGGCAATCGCCGAGGAACTCGACCAGGCGGCGGCGCAAGCCATTGGTGTCAGCCGGGATGCGGCCGTCGCATTGCGTGCTCAGCTGGCCAAAGTCAGCGAACTGACCGGGCATCTGGAACAGCGCGTCGCCCATGCCCGTGCGCGCGCTGAAGAGCAGGTTGACAACGATTTCGCACGCCGGGTTGCGTTGATCACCGAGAGCCTCAATTCAAACGCCATCGATATTGCCAGCGCGATTGACACCGAGGTGACTGATACCGCCTGGGCTTCCTATCTGAAAGGCGACCGCGGCATCTTTACTCGCCGCGCGGTGCGTCTGCTCGACGTGGGCGAAGCCAAATCAGTTGCCCAGCTCTATGAGGAGGACACCGCCTTCCGGGATCACGTCAGCCGCTACATCCACGATTTCGAAGCGATGTTGCGGCAGCTCCTCTCGACCCGCGATGGGCATGCCCTGGGCGTGACCTTGCTTTCGTCCGACATGGGCAAACTCTATGTTGCGCTGGCCCAAGGAATCGAGCGGCTGCGCAATTAGAGGTATCTGGTGATATCGATGTCCGCGATGGTCAGCCAGCCCATCACATAATTGAGGTAGTACAAGCCAAACAGCACGAGCGAGAGACAGGTCGCGCGCAGTGCGGTCCGCCTGGCGCTGAAATTGACCGGCGCGCTGGTGACTTGCCCCGGCACAATTGCCGCACCGTCATCGTCATGGGTCCGCACACCGAACGGCAAAACGAAGAATGCGCTGATGATCCAGAACAGGAAGTAGATTGCCAGGATTGATGTGAGCTTCACCGTATCATGCCTCTGGCAAAATCACCCGGACCTGCGGCTTCTTGCCCGACCAGCGCGACGCGGCGCGGCGAGCGGCAAGGCGCGCGGCCTCTATCACCACTTCACGGTCATGCCGCTGCCCGCCTTTTAGCTTGGCCAAAGCGGCGGCCACATCTTCGCGGGCTTCAGACAGGAACTGGTCCATATCTTCATCAAGCGGCAGGCCGATTGCCTCAACATGGGCCCGGCCCTTGCCGTCGAGCACAACGATCACCAACCCATTTGCCGCCAGACGGCGGCGCATGACAATCGCCTCTCCATCGGCGGGCGAAATGATATCCCCATCGAGAATCAACCGCCCGGCCCGAACTTCGCTGATCTTGCCAGGCTTGCCGGGAGCCAGACGGACCATGTCGCCGTTCTGCTGAACCACGGTC
>CALMBN010000170.1 GCA_937860195.1 uncultured Novosphingobium sp. | reverse complement strand
GACCGAACGCGAAGCATTTGCGGCGCGTGAAGACCTCGGCGAGCTCGTCCTCGAAGCGGCGGTTGTTCATGCTGAAGTTGTTCTGGATCGTCTGGTAACGCACGGCGCCGAGACGCTCGGAGACCTGGAGGCTCTTCATCAAGCCCCAGCTCGTCTCGTTGGAGCAGCCAACGATCCGCACCTTCCCGGCCCGCACGAGCTCGTCCAACACTTCCATCGTCTCTTCGTACCCGGTCCCGTGGTCCGGCCAGTGGGTCTGGTAAAGGTCGATGTAATCGGTGCCGAGCTTGGTCAGGCTGTCCTCAACCGCGACGATGATGTTGCGGCGATCCAGCGCGGTCATCCCCTCGCGCTTGGGGCTGCGAAACCAGACGTGGCTAGGGCCAGAGACCTTGGTCGCCATGATCACCGCATCGCGCGGCTTGGTCTTGAGCCACTTGCCGACGATCTCCTCGGTCCGTCCCACCCACTTTGGATCGGGTGGGACCGGATAGCCCTCGGCGGTGTCGTAGAAATTGATCCCGGCATCAAAGCATTCATCCAGAATCCGCAGCGCCTCAGCCTCGCCCGTTTGGCTGCCAAAGGTCATCGTACCCATGCAGATGTCAGACACGACAATCGCGGACTTGCCAAGGCGGCGGTGTTGCATGAGGAAATCTCCCGGATTCAAGCTGGTTGCAGTTTGAAACCGGGGTGGCGCGGATTGGCCGGGCGGTCAAGGCCCAACCAAACCCTTCCTCTCTAACTCCCCTCCCCGTCGGGGGGGTGGGGGCTCAACGCCAAAGCCGAACCCCCATCCGCCGAAGGTGACGGCTGGCACCGTCGGGCCTTCCCCACCGGGGAAGGGCTTCATGAGTGCAGATCAATGCCGAGTTCCTAGTGCGTCACAAGCGCCAGCATGTTTCGGGGTGCGCCAAGGCGATCTTCATCCCTGTGCCGCCGCTTGACGACGCGATCATGCTGCGACCAGGCGACTCTGAGACCAGATACGCCTGCACGATCCATTGCCCGCTGCCAGGAATAGAATTCTTCGTGACTGAGCCGATAGCGCGCCATCGCCTCGTCAATGGTCAGCAGTCCGCTTTCGACGGCAGCGACCACCTGGGCTTTGCGGCTGGCGACCCAGCGGCGGGTGTTGGGCGCCGGCAAAGTATCGCGTGTCAGGATTTCACGCATCGGACCAACGATCCGGGCGGGGCGCGAGTTGTGGTATTCGATCATTTTCAGGCCCTTGTGACAACGACCCGGTCTAAAGGTCGGACTAAGGCCCCCAAGCACTGCGACTTTGCGGCGCGGGTGGTTAAAAAGGATTGAATCCAGCGCTCAACTTGTCGCGTCGGCGGGGCGGCTGGCGGTGGGCCGCTCTGACTCTGCGACCAATATGTTCGGCACATTGTGTCACAGATCTTGGCAAGAACGCCTCGCATGGCGCGGGCTTGTTGAGCCGCCGCGAGCTAAGCCCGCCGCGCCACGGCAAATTCCGCAGCCTCAGTCATCGCCGCCCTTGCTTCGCTGGGCGGGAACATCGCGATGGCGTTGATCGCGCGCTGGACAAAATGGCGGGCGCGTTCACGGGTTTCGTTGACGGCATCGTGACGCTGGATCAGGCTGACCGCATGAGCGAGATCAGCATTGCTGGTCCGGTGGCCTTGGATCGCATCTTTCCAGAACGCGCGCTCTTCGGCAGTTCCGCGGGCATAGGCCAGAATCACCGGCAAGGTCATCTTGCCCTCGCGGAAATCGTCGCCCTTGCCCTTGCCCATTTCGTGGGCCTCGGAATCGTAATCCATCGCATCGTCGACCAGCTGGAAGGCGATGCCGAGGTTGCGACCGTAATCATCAAGCGCGCGTTCCTCGGCCTCACCCTTTTCGGCAACAACGGCAGCGATCCGGGTCGCTGCGGCAAACAGCGCTGCGGTTTTGGATCCGATGATATTGAGGTAGCGATCCTCGCTGGTTTCGATCTGGCGGGCGGCGGTCAGCTGATCAACCTCGCCTTCCGAAATCACCGAGCTGGCGTTGGAGAGGATCTTGAGCACTTTCAAGCTGCCGTCCTCAACCATCAGTTCAAAACTGCGGGTGAACAGGAAATCGCCGACCAGCACGGTCGCGGGATTGCCGAAGATCAGGTTGGCGGCGGCCTTGCCCCGGCGCAATTCGCTGCCATCGACGACATCATCATGGAGCAGCGTGGCGGTGTGGATGAACTCCACCGCAGCGGCCAGCTTGTGGTGGCGCGTGCCGTGGTAGTCACACAGCGCTGCACCGGCCAAGGTCAGCATCGGCCGCATCCGCTTGCCTCCGCCAGCGATCAGGTGACCGGCCAGCGCAGGGATCAACGGGATCTCGCTTTGCATCCGCTCCAGAATCACTGCATTGACCGCGTTCATACCGCTAGCGGTTAGCGCCATGATCGGACCGAGCGATGGCTCGGTTGCGCGGGGCCTGAGGGGGATCACATCGGCGCTCATGCAGCGGGCATTGGCGGCGTGCGGGGCGCTTGGCAAGTGCAAAGCGGGCAATGGTCTTGCGCAAAAACTCATGCTAGCGATAGCAAATGACCGACCCTACCCTCGACAGCTTTCGTGCCAGCATCGACAATATCGATGCCGCGCTGATCCACATCCTGGCCGAACGGTTCCGGATCACCAAAGCGGTCGGCGCTTTCAAGGCCGCCAACGCTCTCCCGGCCAGCGATCCAGGCCGTGAAGAACGCCAGATAGAGCGGCTGCGTCGGCTGGCCGTCGATGCCCAGCTTGACCCGGAGTTTTCGGAGAAGTTCCTGCGGTTCATCATCGAGGAAGTGATCCGCCACCACGAGCAGGCGGCGGGGAAGTAGCTGGATATTTTGGTAGTACAGTGCGGCGATTGGAAAATGTGAATCACCTGCCCCTCAACCCGTCTACCCAGAGCCTGTCGAAGGGCCGTCCTTTACTTCTTGCGGTTTGCACGACGCACGGAGAACCACGACAGCCCTTCGACAAGCTCAGGGTAGACGGACACTTGCCCAATATTTCATATTTTGCGCACTCCGATTTAGTGAAGGAGTGGCCCCTCGGCAAGCTATCCTTCCGTCCGGACAATGGTTCGCTCGCTGTGCTCAATTGCATCAATAATTTCTTGTCGTGGGCCATTACGCCAAACCGAACTGGCATAAAATTGCCTTAATTGCCGATCCATCGTTGCCAAATCAGCAAAACTCCTTGCCAGCAAATAACCGTTGGGTTCGCTTTCGATTGCGCCATGGAACAGGATGGTAATGCCTGCATCGACGTGGAGTTTGGCGCTGATTTGCTGCATAGTGTTGGCGAAGGCCATCACAGTACCCGGCTTCAATTGGTAGCGCAGAAGTTCGATGATCACGGTTTCCTCCGCAATAGGGCAGATTGCCAGATCGCATTGCCGGGCCCAATGCCGCAAAAATAGGAATGGCCATTCATCACGGCCGAAAGCGCCCTAGCCCCTCACTCGTGGCAATCGCAGCTTGACCAGCAATCCGCCCAGATCCTCGCTCTCATCCAGCGTCACCGATCCACCATAAATCTCCGCAACATCGCGGACGATGGCGAGGCCCAGCCCGGTCCCGGGCTTCCCCGTATCGAGCCGCGCACCGCGATCGAAGATCCGGGTACGCGCTTCGGCCGGGATGCCGGTGCCGTCGTCTTCGATCCACACTTCACACCAATCCGGTTCGCCGGCCGGATCGATAGTGACGAACACCGAACCGCCGCCATATTTGGCTGCATTTTCGATCAGGTTGCCGAGTATCTCGTCAAGGTCTTGACGCTCGATCGCGACCCGCGCTTCGCGTTTGCCGTCGAGATCAAACCGGGTCTGGTCATAGAGCACCGTCACTGCCCGCAGCACCGCTTCGACACTCTCGCCGACCTGGGCGCGGGCTTGCCCCGCAGCGCGGCGGCCAACGGCGCGGGCGCGGGCCAGGTGGTGATCGACCTGCCGCCGCATCACTGCGGCCTCACGGATCACGGTATCGGGCAGGTCATCGGCGCGCGCCGTAGCAGCGTTCATCACCACTGTCAGCGGGGTCTTGAGCGCGTGGGCGAGGTTTCCGGCGTGAGTCCGGGCTTCTTCGGCCTGACGCTCGGTATGGGCGAGCAGCCCGTTGAGCTCCTCAACCAGGGGGCGCACTTCCAGCGGGAGCGGCTCGGTCACCCGGTTCTCACCCGAACTGCGCATCCGCTGGATCGCCAGCCGCACGCCGCGCAACGGGCCAAGGCCAAGCCAGGTTTGAAGCATTGCCATCACCAGCAGCCCGATCCCCAGAACCGCAAAACTGCGGACCAGGATGCGGCGGACCCGACCGATCTGGCTATCGAGTTCTGAGCGCCTCTCGGCCACTGAGAACCACCAGACGGTCTCGCTTCCCGGCAGCTGGATCGTCCGCTCCAGCACCCGCAGAGGTTCATTGGGGAATTGGGTGCTGTCGTAGGCGTGCGGTTCCTTGTCGATGTGATTGGCGCGGATGTCGAGCGAGCGATCCCACAACGATCGCGAGGGGAAATCGTCGTGCCCTTGCCCACGGATTTGCCAGTAAAGCCCGCTGTTCGGCTCCAGCAAGCGCTGGTCGCCGAGCGGTCGGTTGAGAAACACCTCTCCATCAGGCCCGACCTCAGCCGAAGCAATCATCCCGTTGAGCAGGTTGCCGAGCTGCGAGTCAAAATTGCGGGTGACCTGCCCGGTCAGCGTCTGGTCGAGCGCGAGCCCGCCGCCCAGCAGGAGAACCGAAATCCACCCTGCCGCGATCAGCATCATCCGGCGCGAGAGCGAGCCGGTGTGCGGGACCGGTGATGACGGAGCGCTGTCCACCTATAGGCTCCTAACCGTCCGTCCTGAGCCTGTCGAAGGACTGCACTTTTTGCTACCTTGCATAGAAGAACAGCCCTTCGACAAGCTCAGGGCGGACGGTGAAAGTTCGGAATTACCCCCGGCCCGGCCCAGCCGGATCATCAAGGCTATAGCCCAGCCCGCGGATCGTGGTGATCACGTCGGCGCCCAGCTTTTTGCGGATACGGGTCACGAACACTTCGATGGTGTTCGAATCGCGATCAAAATCCTGGTCGTAGATATGCTCGATCAGTTCGGTCCGGCTGACCACCTTGCCCTTGTGGTGGAGCAGATAGCTAAGCAACTTGTATTCCTGCGCGGTCAGCTTCACCGGTTCTCCATCGAGTGTAACCCGGCCCGAACGGGTATCCAGCCGCACTGGCCCAGCAGTCAATTCGCTGCTGGTATTGCCCGAGGCGCGGCGGATCAGAGCGCGAAGGCGGGCGATCAGTTCTTCGGTCTGGAACGGCTTGGCCAGGTAATCGTCTGCTCCGGCATCGAGACCAGCGACCTTGTCCGACCACGAATCCCGTGCGGTCAGCACCAGAACCGGGAACTTGCGGCCTTCCTTGCGCCACATTCCCAGCACGGTCAGCCCGTCGATCTCTGGCAACCCAAGGTCAAGGATCACGGCATCGTAATCTTCGGTCGAGCCCATGAAATGCCCGTCTTCGCCATCGACCGAAAGATCGACAGCATAGCCGGTGGCTTCGAGCGTGTTCTTCAATTGCTTGCCGAGGGTCGGTTCGTCCTCGACGATCAGGATGCGCATGACTGGTTCCCCATAAGGTCTTGACTGTTCAAATGGGGCCAAAGCCCATGGCCGTCAAGCAAGGCGGCGCTACTTGAGTTTGCGGATTACTTCACCGGTGCGGGCATCGACATCGATGAAAATCACCCGGCCATTGCGAATGAATTTGAGGCGATAAGCCTGTGCGACCGGATCATATTCCGGGCCCAGATACTGCGCGCCGGGCATGGTCGGCAAAACGGCCTTCTCGATGTCGCGCAATGGCTTCACACTGCCGTTGCGCAGGTCCTTGCGGGCCTGATCCTGAGCGTTGCCGGGATCGGCCAACGCCGGGGTCAGCGGCACAGCAAACGAAAGCGCGAAAGGGAGGAGCAGAAGCTTGTTCATGACAAGATGCGTCCTAAAGCCGGGGGATTGAACAGCATGTGAATGGTTCAACCGCCTCTCAGCAAGGTTATGTAGCGGCTGCGGATTTCGCCGGTCAATGTGCCGGGGCCGCCATTGCCGATCGGTTTTCCGTCGACCGATACCACCGGCAGCACCAGCGATCCTGCGGCCGATACAAAAGCTTCGCGCGCGGCGAACAATTCCTCGGGAGTGAACGGACGTTCCTCCACCGTCAGCCCCATCTCGCGCGCGATCTGCAGTGCATTGATCCTGGTCACTCCCGGCAAGACCCCATGATCGACCGGGTGCGAGACCAGCACGCCGCGGGCATCAATGATGTGGGCATTGGCGCTGGTCTGTTCGGTGATCACCCCGTCCTCGACCAGCCAGGCATCGTCATATCCCGCCTCCCGCGCAGCTTCCTTCGCCATTACCGCATAGAGCAGCTGGGTCGTTTTGGCCGAACGGACGGCCCAACGCCCATCAGGGTGAAGCATCACCTTCAGGCCACTTTGCGCCACCGGGTTGTCGACCAGGCTGGCCACCTGGGTGAAAGCAAACCGGGTCGATGATACAGGCGGCTGGGGGGAGAGGAAATCCCGATCATCCGGCGCGCCGCCAGTGACTTGCAGATAGACCCGGCCTTCGATGAGGTTGTTGCGTTTGATCAATTCGCCGAGCACGCCCGGCCAATCGGTGTCATCTGCGATCCGCGCTGTCGCCATGCTCCGTGCCAGCCGCGCTGCATGGTGCGGCCAGTTGCAGTAGTGGCCATCGAGCACCGGTGAGACCTCATAGACCCCTTGCCCAAACAGCAAGGCGCGATCGAAGATCGAGACCTTGGCCTCGTTCTCAGGAAGATATTCACCGTTGAGCCAAACTGTGCGCATGTTCGCCCTGTCACCCGCCCGGTTCGCCTTGTCAACGCAGGTTGCGCCGCTTAGGGGCCGCACTCCATGGCTGCCGCACCGATCCTCTCCTGGGAAGACCTTGGCCTTCAGCAAGGCTCCGGCTGGCTGTTCCGCGACCTCAGCCTCGCCATTGGCCCGCGTGACCGGCTGGCGCTGATCGGCCGCAATGGTGCCGGAAAGACCACGATGCTGCGGTTGATCGCGGGCAAGATTGATGCGGACAAGGGCACCCGATCTGTCCAGCCCGGCACCCGGATTGTGATGCTGGAGCAAGACCCGTTCTTCACCGGCTACGACACGCTGCTTGATTTCGCCCTGTCCGGCAAAGCCCCCCCGCCCCGCCACGAAGTGGAAGCGATCGCCGGGCAACTGGGGATTGACCTGAGCCGGAATGCCGACAGTGCCAGTGGCGGGGAACGTCGCCGCGCCGCTCTCGCCCGGGCTCTTGCCAGTGAGCCTGACTTGCTGCTGCTTGACGAGCCGACCAACCACCTCGACCTGGCCGCGATCGAGTGGCTTGAGGACTGGCTGAGCCGCTACAAGGGCGCTTTCGTGGTGATCAGCCACGACCGGACCTTTCTGACCCGGCTGACCAAGGCAACGCTGTGGATCGATCGCGGTGCGATGCGGCGCAAGGACATCGGGTTCGGAGGCTATGATGCCTGGACCGAGCAGGTCTATGCCGAAGAAGCCCGCGCGGCAGACAAGCTTGATGCCAAGCTCAAGATCGAAGCCCACTGGCTGGAACGCGGGGTTACCGCGCGGCGCAAGCGCAATCAGGGGCGCCTGGCGCGGCTCGGCGATCTGCGCC
>CALMBN010000169.1 GCA_937860195.1 uncultured Novosphingobium sp. | reverse complement strand
TAAAGAAGTAGCGACCGCGATAATCATAGATCGCGCTGCCGGCCCCGGTCGCTGTCGAACCCAGCGGCGGGTGAGTATCGAGCACGTTGTTGACACCGACGTAGAACTGCATGCTCTTGCCGATGCCGCCTTCGGGCACGTTCCACTCAAACCGGATGTCGTGATAGAACACAGCCGGGTACTTTACCGGGCTGAACGCATCTGCGTTCTGCGCCGGACGACCTTGCAGTGAGTTGGTATCTTCATACAGGTTGATATACATCGGCGCAATATAGCGCATGCCATAGCTGAGCACGAAATTGCCAACGGTCAGATCGGTATCCCAACGGAATTCATCCTGCGGATCGCCCAGTTCGCCCATGATCCGGTTTTCGAAGGTCGGATTGGTGGTGCTTTGGAAGTTGCTGATCTGGAGGTTGTGGGTCCAGATCACATTGGTGCTGAGCTTGACATCGCTCGACAGGTTGGTCCGGTAGGTCACCTGCGTATCGATCCCGCGGCGCTTGCGCGCGGCGAAGTTGAGCGGAGCATCGATCAGGGTGTTGGCTAGGACCGCACCCGGAACTTCACCGTTTGGACCGGTGCCCGGACCCGCGAAGCGCGAGAACTGGCCGCAGAATGGATTGGCAAGTGTCGGCTGATCATAGCATGCGTTTACGATACCCTGCGCGCCAACCGAAGCGATGATCCCGTTGACGGTGATGTTGTAGTAATCGACTGTCAGCGAGAGGCCCGGGATCATGCTGGGCTGGAACACCCCACCAAAGGTCCACGAGTCCGACGTTTCCGCAGTCAGATTGGCATTGCTACCGCTGATGATCGGCAGGGAATAGGTTACGTCGGTCAGATTGGCGAGATTTGCACCCAGCGCCGCCGTGCAGTTGGCGGTACGGAAGGAGTTGTTGGTGATCCCGGCCGGACGGCAGGGATCAGCAAAGCCCGGCGCAAAGTTGGCAACTGCCGGGAAACCGGTTTCCGACAGGTTCGGCGCTCGAACCGCCCGGGCATAGTTGCCGCGGAACATCAGGCCATCGAACGGCGCCCACTGCGCGCCGCCGTTATAGGCCCAGACCGTGCCGGTGCTGCCGTTATAGTCTGCTACACGTGCGGCGCCCGAAATGGTCAGCTCGTGGAAGAACGGGGTGTCTTTCAGCACCGGTATCAGGATTTCACCAAAGGCTTCCTTCACTTCGAACGGGCTCGGATCGAAGGTCGAAATCGAAACCGCGTTGGTGAAGCCCCCATCGACGATCGGGTCCTGCTTATAGTACGCATTTTCACGACGATATTCGGCACCGAGCGCGAACTTGACCGGTCCACCCGGCAGGTTGAAGAACCCGCTGGTATCGCCGCTGACCGAGGCGTTTAAGATCAGCTGATCGAGGCTGGCCTTGTGCTTGCCGCTATAGGTCGAATAGGCGAGCGAAGCGGCGTTGCCGTCGCCAGCGCCAAACGGATTGTAGGGTACGCAAGCTGCGATATCGGCTGCCAGACGGGCAGCCAGCGCAGCATCAGTGGTTGCACCGAGCGAACGCTGCAAGCCGATGGCCGCAGCCGGATCGAACTTCGACCGGCATTCTATGGCCCCGGTTAGCGGATTGCGCCCGGCGTCGAAGGCCAGCATGAAGCGTTGACGATCAAGGTAGCCATATTGCGTGGTGTTTTCGTTGAACTTGCCATAGTTCACCGAGACTTCGTAGTTCCAGTCATCGTTGAACGTTCCGCGCACCCCGCCCACGATCCGGAACGTATCGCGCTGGAAATCCTCATCACGGATGCCAACATCGGCAAACTGCTTGGCGATGACAGTCCGGTAGGTTCCGGCAGTAACAGCCGCAGCCTGCGCTGCGGTCAGGTTGCCCGCAGCAGGACAGGAAACTGTCAGGCTGGTGTTGCAGCCCGATGCCAGGATCGCGTTGGTGAGCGTGGCCCGCGCCGCATCATTGAGGAACGGGTTGTCCAGACGGACGCGT
>CALMBN010000168.1 GCA_937860195.1 uncultured Novosphingobium sp. | reverse complement strand
CGGCGATCAGCATGAAGCGCGCCGGATAAGTGACGCGGTGATTGACGCGGGCGACGGCGACTTCGCCGGTTTCGAGCGGCTGGCGCAGCGAATCGAGCACCGCGCGCTGGAATTCGGGCAGCTCATCCAGAAACAGCACGCCAAGATGCGCGAGGCTGACCTCACCCGGTTTGACCTTGAGCCCCCCGCCAGTCAGCGCCGCCATCGAGGCCGAGTGATGCGGAGTGCGGAACGGGCGGGTCCGGCTGATCTTGCCGCCTTCGAGCGTGCCCGCGATCGAGGAGACCATCGAAACCTCCAGCGCCTCGGCCGAGGTCAGCGGCGGAAGGATTCCCGGCAGGCAGCTCGCCAGCAGGCTTTTGCCCGCACCCGGCGGGCCGATCATCAGCAGGTTGTGGCCGCCAGCGGCGGCGATCTCCAGCGCACGCTTGGCGGTTTCCTGACCCTTGACCTGCTTCAGGTCAGGCCCGAACCCCGGCGGCTCAGCCTCTCCGGGCTGCGGCTGGGGTAGCTGCTGGGTGCCCTTGAGGTGGTTGAGCAGGCTGACAAGGTTGGGCGCTGCCACCACTGCCACACCGCTGGCCCAGGCCGCCTCGCTGCCCTGCACGGCCGGGCAGATCAACCCGAGGTCCTGCCCCGAGGCATGGAGCGCGGCCAGCAGCACACCCGGCGAGGCGACGATCCGGCCATCAAGCGCCAATTCACCCACAGCAATAAAGTCACCCAATTGCTCGGCATCGGTCACCCCCATTGCGGCGAGCAAGGCCAGCGCAATCGGCAGATCGTAATGCGATCCTTCCTTGGGCAGATCGGCCGGAGACAGGTTGATCGTGATCCGTTTGGGCGGGAGCGACAGCCCCATCGCAGAGAGCGCGGCATGAACGCGCTCCTTGCTTTCGTTGACCGCCTTGTCCGGCAGGCCGACCACGTTGAATTTGAACAGCCCGGGCGCGATCTGGCACTGCACTTCGATCGAGCGCGCCTCCAGCCCCAAATAGGCCACTGTCTGGACCAGCGCGACCAAGTAATGCCCCCTTTGCAGAACCGCGTAATACTTGGGTGATGGCGCTTAGTTTTCGGCTTGTCGAGCGATTGCACCCGAACTGGTGCTAGAAGGGGTTCGCGCAAAGGCGCAAAGACGCAAAGATCTGGCGTTGGCGGCGAAGCCACTTTGTCGTCAATCGGCCCCCGCCTGCAAGGTCGTCAGGATAAGCAAACCTGCGGCCTGCACTACCTCTTCGCACCTTTGCGCCTTTGCGTGAAAAATCTCCCGTAACCTCTCCTTAACCTGCCCCATTGGCATTCCGGCAAGTGCCTGGAGCCGATAAGCTGGCCATGCGCCGCTTTGTCATCCTGTTGCTCTCGCTGTTCGCGGTGGCCTTACCGGTCCACGCCGAAGAGGTCGTGGTCTATCAGGTGATCGAGGAAACGGTTGAGGTTACCGAGATCGTCGATGAGGGCGGCTCGGAGCGGTTCGTCGGCAATGCCCCTGCCGCGATCCCGCAGGGGATTGCCCGGTTCGGCCCGTTCCGCGTGCTCGATGGTACCCGCGCCGCGATGGTCGATGTGACCGATAGCGATAGCCCGGCACAATTCGGGGCCATGATGCTGGCTCATCCCGATATAGAAGTGCTCGAAATGATCGAGTGCCCCGGCACCGAGGATGACCGCGCGAACCTGAAGTTGGGCCGGATGATACGCGCGCGTGGTCTGACCACCCACGTTCCCGCAGGCGGCTCGGTCCGCTCGGGCGGGGTCGAGCTGTTCCTTGCGGGCAAGCGCAGGATCGCCGACCCCGGCAGCGAGTTCGCCGTGCACGCCTGGGCCGATGTAGATGGCCGCGAACCGACCGACTATGCCGAGGGTGCGCCAGAGAACCGGGCCTATGTCGATTACTACATCGAAATGGGCATGCCCGAGCCGCAGGCGCGGGCATTCTATGCAATGACGAATTCGGTCCCCAATGCCGATGCCAGGTGGCTGACAGCGGCTGAAATGGGCAAATGGGTGGTGTTGGACTAGGATCCGGAAAGCCCGAATCCCTTGACTCACCCCGGCACCCCTAGTAACGGCGCGCGTCTGGCCGGGGACTGCCCCGACAATTCAAAAGTTTTCCGAGGTTTTTTGAAATGAAGCGCACCTTCCAGCCCAGCAACCTTGTCCGCGCTCGTCGCCATGGGTTCCGCACCCGCAGCGCCACTGTTGGCGGCCGCAAGGTCTTGGCCAACCGCCGCGCGCGGGGCCGCAAAAAGCTCTCGGCCTGAGCGATCTTTTCAAGATGTCGGTCCTGACCAAGCGGGCCGATTTTCTCAACGCCAACCGGGGCATGCGGATCGCACGTCCCGGTTTTGTGTTGCTGGTGAACCCCAATGGCGCCGACGCCGTGCGCTATGGCATCACCGTTACCAAGAAGATCGGCAACGCGGTGGTCCGCAACCGGATGAAACGCCGGTTCCGGGAACTGCTGCGCGAAATGCTCCCCACAGCGGCGCTCCCGGCCCACGATCACGTGCTGATCGGCCGCGAAGGCGGGGTTGAGCGCGACTTCGGGCTGCTGCGCGAAGAACTGGCCAAAGCTCTCTCTCGTGCCGCCGAAGGCAAGGGCGATCCGCCCCGAAGGCCGCGCAAGTGAAGAAGGGGTTCACGCAGAGGCGCAGAGAAGAAAGGGAGGCGCGGAGGGATCGCGCTCGCGGCGAAGCCGCTTTCGCTTCAAAACTTCGTCCCATCCGCTGCGTCCGATCAGCATGGAGCCTTCGGCTCAGCAATTTTCCTCTGCGCACCCCTTTCTTCTCTGCGCCTCTGCGTGAACCCCTGTGAAACGCCTGCTCATCCTGATCGCCCGCGGCTGGCAACTTGGCCCCTCGCGGATCCTGCCGCCTTCGTGCCGCTATGCCCCGTCGTGCTCGCAATATGCGATCGAGGCGCTGGAAAAGCATGGCGCGATTAGGGGTGGCTGGCTGGCGATGAAGCGGCTATTGCGCTGCCACCCGTGGGGCGGGCATGGATATGACCCGGTGCCTTGATCGGCGGCGAACTCTCCCCATTTGACCTAAGACCAATTCCAAGCAGGGGCCCCCGTGGACAATCACAACATGCGCAACATGATCCTGGCCGGGGTCCTGACCGTGGTAATCCTGCTGGGCTGGGATTCGGTGATGCGGTATTTCTACCCGAGCGCGAACAAGCCGCAGCCGGTCGCCACTGCCAGCCCCGCGGCCAGCAGCAGCGCCGCGCCCGCAACGCGCGAAGGCGGGCTGACCAACCCGGCCGATGTTGCGGCCGAAGCGCGTGACCTCAAGACCGCACTGGCCAATCCGGGCCGGGTCAAGATCGAAGCCCCAGGACTGTCCGGATCGATCAACCTGACCGGCGGGGTGCTCGATGATCTGTCGACCAATCGCCACACCGCCGCGCTCGATCAGGGGCAGGGCCTTCAGCGGATCTACAGCCCGGCAGGAACCCCGGCGCAGCAATTCGCCCAGTTCGGCTGGACCATCGGCGATGGCACGCCGCCGATCGCCCTGCCCAACGCCCAGACCGCCTGGACCGCTCCCGTGGGAGCCAAGCTGACCCCGCAGAGCCCAGTCACGCTGAGCTGGAACAACGGCGCGGGCCAGACCTTTACCCTGACCTATGCGATTGATGCAGACTATATGCTGACCGTGACGCAAGGTGTCGCCAATGCCGGGCCTACGCCGGTCGCCATCAAGCCGATTGCCCAGCTCAACCGCACCGACAAGACTGCTAGCGCAAGCACGTTCAACATTCACTCCGGTCCGTTCGGATCGTATGATGAGAAGGTCAAGTTCGACATTGGCTATAACTGCGATGGGTCGTTTTTCATCAGCAGTTGCGAAGACTTGTCGAAGATGAAGACGATTGTCGGTAAGGGGAATCCCAACTGGATCGGCTTTACCGATATCTACTGGATGTCGACGCTGATCCCCGAAAAGACTGGCGCCAGCAGCGATTTCCGCAGCCTCGATGGCGGCATCTTCCTCGCCAACCTGTTCTACCCGCAGGCTGCGATCGCACCGGGGCAGCAAACCGCCCGCGTGACCAAGCTGTTTGCCGGGGCCAAAGAAACCAGCGTGCTGGATGCCTATGAGGCAACGGGCATTCCCAATTTCAGCCTCGCAATCGACTGGGGCTGGTTTCGCTGGTTTGAAAAGCCGATCTTCGGCTTGCTGAAGTGGCTGTTCGCGAAGGTCGACAATTTTGGCGTGGCGATCATGCTGCTGACCGGCTTCTGGACCGGTGTGTCGCGCGAGAACGCCGCACCCGAGATGATGTTGCTCGCGATCCTCGCCGGCGCTGCGGCCGGCTTCCTGGTCTTCAACGTTCCGCCGGCCTCGATCTTCATGGGCGACTCCGGCGCGTTGCTGTTCGGGTTCAGCCTGGCCGCGCTGACCCTCGGCCAGGAGGGCGTGCGCGCCAGCCGGTCCGACGTGCTGTCGGTGATCGCGGGACCCGCGTTCGTGCTGCTCATTCCGATCTTCGATACCACGCTCGTCACCGTCGCCCGGCTCCTCTCGGGGCGATCGCCGGCGGTGGGCGGGCGCGATCACTCGTCGCATCGATTGGTCGCGATCGGATTGTCCGAGCGCAATGCCGTCCTGGTGCTCTGGGCGCTGGCCTCGATCGGCGGCGGGATCGGCCTGCTGCTGAGGAACTTCAGCGCCTCGTGGTCGATGCCGGTTGGCGCCGTTTTCCTGCTGGGCATGGGACTGTTCGCCGTCTACCTGGTCCGGGTCCGCGTCTACGACGAGGCGCCGGCCGGCACTCCGCCCACCGCTTTCACACCGCTCCAGTCGACCTATCTGAACAAGCGGCGCGTCGTCGAAGTGATTGTCGACGCGTCGTTGATTGGCGCGTCCTATTACTGGGCGACGTTGCTGGTGTTCCAGGATCCGGAAGCGTACCTGCGCAACGCCGAGATCTTCTACGAGTCGCTCCCGATCGTGATCGCGACGCAACTGGTGGCGTTCTTCGCCATGGGGTTGTATCGGGGGTTGTGGCGCGCTTTTGTCTCCTTCGATGTCGAAATCATCATCAAAGGCATCGTGATCGGAACTCTCGTCACGCAGCTGTTCCTGCTTGCCTATTACGGATATTTCGCGATCGCCTGGCAGGTCGTCGTTCTCCAGGCGGCAATTGTCACCACCGGCATCGTGGCTTCACGACTGATCAGCCGTTTGTTCCCACCTTCGTAACAGTCAGCAGTCGACAGTCGGCAGTTAAGAGTTTCAGTCGGCAGTCACGAGTTCAGTCGGCAGTCACGAGTTCAGTCCGCAGGCGACAGTCCGTCAGTCAAATCTCGGACTGCAGAATGGCGCGGACCTTCTTCATGTCTTCCCAGACTTCCCGTTTCGCCGAAGGGTTGCGTAGCAGGTAGGCAGGATGGAAGGTCGGAATCAGCGCCGCACCGCGGTAGTCGAACTGCCGCCCCC
>CALMBN010000167.1 GCA_937860195.1 uncultured Novosphingobium sp. | reverse complement strand
ACGGCGACCACCGAGATCTACACTCTTTCCCTACACGACGCTCTTCCGATCTCTTCCAGCTCTGGCCGCCCCGGATGCCCGGATACGTGAATTTCCGCTTGCCGGTCAGTAACCGTCGTAATCTGACGCGCAGCCAGACGATTCTGGATCCGGCCAATGGCAATTTCGTTTCCGGGAATTTGGCGGCTGGAGAACAGGACCACATCGCCCGCTTCTAGCGCAATCGGGTGGGTGTTCTCTGCCACACGAGCCAAGGCAGCGCGCGGCTCGCCCTGTCCGCCCGTGGCCAAAATCAGCACCTCGCCTCGAGGCAAGCCCATCGCGGTGTCAAAATCGACCACTTCGGGCAGGTTTTTGAGGTACCCGCAGCCTTTTGCCGCCTTGATGATCCGGTCAAGCGAACGTCCGGCAACGCAAAGCCGCCGGTTGGTCGCCTCAGCCACTTCGCCCAGGGTCTGAAGTCGCGCGACGTTTGAGGCGAAGGTCGTGATCAGCACCCGTTTGCCGTGGTGTTTCGCCACTTCTTCCAGCAGAGACTTGCGGACCATACCTTCCGATCCGGATGCCTTGGGATTGAAGACGTTCGTTGAATCACAAACGAGGGCGAGCACGCCGGCATCACCGATCGCGGTCAGCTCCGCTGTTGTGGCCGGGATGCCGACGAGCGGCTCGTCGTCCAGCTTCCAGTCGCCGGTGTGAAAGATATTTCCATAGGGCGTGTCGATCACCAGCGCGTTTCCTTCCGCAATCGAGTGCGCCAGCGGGACATAGCGGATGCCATATGGCCCGAGCTCGAAACGGTCGAGATGATCGATCACATTGAGTTTGATCTCATGCCGGATACCCGCCTCGTCCAGCTTTTCGTTGACCAGTTTGGCGGTAAAAGGCGTGGCATAAAGCGGCACGCCAAGTTCTTGCGCGAAATAGGGTACCGCGCCGATATGATCCTCGTGCGCGTGGGTCAGCACGATCCCGATCAGGTCCTTTTTGCGTTCCTCAATGAAATCCAGATCAGCAAAGACCAGTTCGGTGCCAGGGTATTCATTGGCTCCAAAGGTCATGCCAAGATCAACCATCAGCCATTTGCCGTCGCAACCGTAAAGGTTGACGTTCATGCCGATTTCGCCCGACCCGCCGAGCGCGCAGAAGAGGAGTTCTTTGCCGGGCTTCACGAGCTCACGGTCCGGTTGGCGTATAACAAGGCAATTCCTCTCAAGGTCAGATCGGGCTCAACCCGGTCAAACAGGTCGGCATTCTGCTGGAACAGCGGAGCGAGTCCGCCGGTGGCGATCACTTTGACCGGCCGGCCGATTTCAGACTTCATCCGCGCGATCATGCCTTCGATCATACCGACATAGCCCCAGTATATCCCGATTTGCATCTGGCTGACGGTGTCGCGACCGATCACGCTGGTCCCTGGCGGTGGTTCGATTGCAATCCGCGGGAGCATCGCGGCGGCGTTGTAGAGCGCGTCAAGCGACAGGCTGACCCCGGTGGCAATTGATCCGCCCATGTAGGCTCCGTCTGCGCCGATGTGGTCAAAGGTCGTTGCTGTGCCAAAGCTGATGACGATCTTGTCACCGCCCTCAAGTGCTTGTGCCGCGATGGCGTTTACCGCCCGGTCAGCGCCGAGGGCTCGCGGTTCGTCAACCTTGAGCGCAATGCCCCATTCGATCGGTGCCCGCCCGCCGATCAAGGCTTCAACGCCAAAATACTTGGATGCCAGTTCCTGCAGGTTGTGAAGCGCGCGGGGCACGACAGAGGCAATGACCACGGTAGAGACATCGGCGCGTTTGTAGCCCTCCATCTCAAGCAACTGGTTGAGCCATACCGCGTATTCATCAGCCGTGCGCCGGGCATCGGTTGCGATCCGCCAACGCTGGACGATCTCATTCGCAGCGTTGACGAGCGCGAATTTCACATTGGTGTTGCCATTGTCGATTGCGAGCAGCATCGCCCCTGTCCTCACTTATCTTCGGCCAGACGGACTTCCCCGGCGTGGATCACGCGGGCGGAGCCGTCTGCAAGTCGAAGTTGTAGGGCCCCATCAGCGGTGAGGCCAGCGAATTGGCCTTCAAGCGGGACTTCACCGGGTTCGCCAACCGCCAGCGGCGTGCCGATCGGGTGGGCCGCAGCCAGCCAGCGCCGGATTAAATTATCAAGCCCGAAGCTGCGCCAGCACTCCAGTTCCAATTCGACTTGCCTTGCCAGAGCGGCGGCGAAGTGATCCCGATCGGGCGGCAGACCGAATGACGCCAAGGAGACGGTCGCCCGGCCATCGATTTGCGGTGCCTTGGCCAGATTGACCCCGATCCCGACAATCACGGCTTCACCAACCCGTTCGAGCAGAATTCCGGCAAGCTTTGCTGGGCCGATCATCAGATCGTTTGGCCATTTCAGCACCGCAGCCGGGCGCGACGGGATCAGAGGACTGACCACTTCGTGCAGTGCCAGTCCGCACAACAGCGCAAGGCTGGCCGGCGGTGGGTCCCCCGATCCGGGGCGGACAACGGTTGAACCCATGAAGTTGCCGTGTCCGTCAAACCACGTCCGGCCTAGCCGCCCTTTGCCCGCAGTCTGGCGGTCGGCTATCAGCCACGCGCCCTCGCTCACAAACTCACCCGCCCGAAGCCGGTCTGCGAGATCGGCGTTGGTCGATCCGGTCTCTGGAACGGACTCGATCAAGTGGCGGTGAAGAGCACACCAGCAGCGATTGCCGCCAGCGCGCCAAGGCCCTTGGTCAGCAACCAGCCCAGCGGCGAAATGAACAGCGCAGAGATCGCCAGCAACCACTCGTGCAGCATGTCGCTGCGCCCGGTGGCTTTGCCGACGGGTTCGTCAAAATACATCACCTTGACGATCTTGAGGTAGTAGAACGCCCCGATCACGCTGGCCGCTGCGGCGATCAGTGCGAGCGGCAGCAGGCCTGCCGCGACCGCCGCCTGGAACACCACGAACTTGCCCCAGAACCCAAAGAAAAACGGAATCCCGGCCATCGAGAACATCACCGACCCAAGGCCAAGGGCAAGCAGCGGACGGGTCCGAGACAGGCCGGACAGATCCGAAATCGCCTCCAGCTGGTGTCCGGCCGCGTCGCGCAGCATCAACACTGCAACGAATCCGCCAATCGTCATGGGCACGTAGATTGCAAGATAGACCAGCATCGCTTCGACCCCGGCCGGGCTTGCGGCCGCCAAGCCAACCAGCATGAAGCCGACATTGTTGATCGACGAATAGGCCAGCAACCGTTTGATATTGGTCTGCCATATCGCACCCAGGGCCCCGACAATGATCGAGAGAAACGCTACGAAACCTACGATCTGCTGCCAGGCTGCGGTCTGGCTGCCGAAGGCTTCGAAAACCACCCGCATGGTCAGCGCCAGCGCCGCCACTTTGGGGGCAGAGGCGAAGAAAGCTGTGACCGGGGTCGGGGCTCCTTCATAGACATCGGGGGTCCACATGTGGAACGGCACCGCGCTGATCTTGAACGCCATTCCGGCCAGCACAAACACCAATCCAAACAGCGCACCCGTGGACATGCCACCAGCCATCGCTGCATTGATTCCGGGGAAGGCGACCGTTCCGGTGAAGCCGTACAGCAGGCTCATCCCGAACAGCAGAATTCCGCTGGCCAGCGCGCCGAGCACAAAATATTTGAGCCCCGCTTCGGCCGAACGATCATCGGCCTTAAGGAACGCGGCAAGCACGTAAGCGGCAAGCGAATTGAGCTCGAGCCCAATGTATAGCGTCATGAGGTTAGTGGCCGAAACCATCATGCTCATCCCCACCACCGCGAACAGCACCAGCACCGGAAATTCCGGACGATAGCCGCCGTGCCGCTCAAAAAACGCCGGGGCGACCAGCAGCGAAGCGCCGGCTGCGGCATAGATCAGCAGTTTGGCAAAAGCAGCGAAGGCATCGGCGGCAAACAACCCGCCAAAGGCCAGCGCGGCCTCACCCGACACGCCTTGGCACAAGACCGGCGCAGACATGATCGCGGCGATCGTCAGCACCAGCACCGACAGCCAGGTTACAGCGCGGGCATCCCTGGCGGTCTGCCCCCAGGCCGAGGCGACAAGCAGGATCAACCCGGCTACGCTCAGCAATTCT
>CALMBN010000166.1 GCA_937860195.1 uncultured Novosphingobium sp. | reverse complement strand
CTCCCCCAGGGGGGGAGGATCTTGAGAGGATCGCCTGCGGCGGGCCGTAATGCGCCAGCCCCCAGGCCGCTCCGGCAGTGGGTGCAATGGCGAGCCGCACGGTCAGCCCGCGCGCCGCCAATCGCGCCGCAGCATCGTCCAGCAGGCCGCGTTCGCCCCCAAACAGGTGCGCCACACCGGTGACATCGACCAGCAGCCCATCGGGCGGATCGAGCGCCGACCACGGCCCCCAGCGCTGCGCCCAGATCGCCAGTTTCTCCAGGAACGCCCGGTCCCCGCCCGGATCGCCCGGGGCAACCGCCAGCATGGGGCAAAGCGCGCGGGCATCGGCGAGCATCGTGCCGGGGCGCACCCCGCCCTGATGCCCGGCAGCATTGAGTGCAGCGATCCGCGGACCGTGGGCGGTTTCGGCGAGCAGCGCGAACGGCGCGGGGCTGATGCCCTCAGCCAGCTGCCAACGGTCGATCGCCAGATTCGCACACCAGATCGATAGGATACGGCGACTCATGACGATCAGGCACTTGCCCTCTCCCCGTTCGGGGAGAGGATAGCGCAGCTTGTCGCTTCAGCGGCTAGGCAGGCAAGCTGCCAGGCCTGCGTATCCTCTCCCCGATCGGGGAGAGGGTTATGCAATCCCAGCACCCATTTTCCAGGAGGATGCGCCCGCGCGCGGAACAGTTCAGCTTGCCAGGCAGGCCCGCCCGGTGCGGCTGCGTTCCAGCGCGGGGGGAGCGAGGGCGCGGCTTTCGCGTCCCAGCGTTGGCGGGCGGAGGACAAATCACGGGCCGCATCGAGCCGGACCAGCCACAGCGGCGTGCCATGCCGCTCCACCGCCAGGCTGAGCCGCCGCGCGGCGGTGAAATTCAGGGCCTTGGGATTGCCTGCGATCTCACCGATCACAAAGGCCAGATCGCGGCAGCGCAGCCCTTCCTCGAGCGCGAACAGCGCATCCTCGGGGGTTTGCGCCGCGACATGGATCAGGCGATGGCGCAGCGCGGGTGGCAAGCCCGGCTGATAGGGCCGCCCGCCCCGGCGCAGCGCGGCCTTGTCTTGCACCCACAGCCAGCTCCGTTCTTCCCCCGGCGTGGCCGCATCGAGCGCCAGAGCCAGCGCCAAGGCCGCGCCGCTGCCCTCTCCAGCCGGGGCATAAACCTCAGCATGCAGCGCAGCCCCACCCAGCCCCGGTCGCCACCTCCCGCTTGCGGGAGGGGTTAGGGGAGAGCTGGTCAGGTGGCGCGAAAACAACAGACCCTCCCCCGACCCCTCCCGCAAGCGGGAAGGGGGATATCAGCTCTTGAATACCACAGTCTTGTCGTGGTTGAGCAATACCCGATCCTCCAGATGCATCCGCACTGCCTCGGCCAGCACGCGCCGCTCGACGTCACGGCCCTTGCGGACAAGGTCTTCGGGCGTGTCCGAATGGCTGACCCGCTCGACATCCTGATGGATGATCGGGCCCTCATCAAGATCAGCAGTGACATAGTGCGCGGTTGCGCCGATCATCTTGACCCCGCGGGCATGCGCCTGATGATAGGGTTTGGCTCCCTTGAAGCCAGGCAGGAACGAATGGTGGATGTTGATGCAGCGGCCTGAGAGGAACGAGGCCAAATCGTCTGAAAGGATCTGCATATAGCGCGCGAGCACGATCAGTTCGGCCCCACTTGAGGTCACCACCGCCTTGATCTGCGCTTCCTGCTGCGGCTTGGTGTCCTTGGTGATCGGGAAGTGGTGATAGGGCAGTTCTCCGATCAGCGAGATGTTGAGCGCTTCCTTGGGATGGTTGCCGACGATCCCGACCACATCCATATTGAGCTCACCAATCCGCCCCCGGTAAAGCAGGTCACCCAGACAGTGATCGAACTTTGAAACCAGCAGCAGCACCTTGCGCCGGGCGTTCTTGGCGCGCAGATCCCAATCCATCGCATATTCCCGCGCCAGTTCGGCAAAGCCGGCGCGAATCGAATCGGGGTCAGTGCTGCCGGGATCGAATTCAACCCGCATGAAAAAGCGCCCGCCGACCTGATCGTCGAACTGCTGAGCCTCCAGAATATTTCCCGATTGCTCATATAGATAGCCTGTAACTCTGGCAGTGATGCCTGGCTTGTCGGCGCACGATAAAGTCAAGATCTGGACTTCGGACATCGCATTCACTCCCGGTGTCAGGCGGACCTTGAACGCCGCCGCTTTTCATTTGCAGACCTATCAAATTATAGTATGCAGTGCATACAAAATTCAACATTGGAGGAGAGGTCCGATGGCGGCAGCCAATCTCGATCAGCTTTTGAGCACCCAGGGCAACATCGTGCAGATGCTGCGCAACTCGCAATTGGGCGCCTATGTCTATCCTGTGGTTGCCCCGGAATTCTCCAACTGGCGTTCCGAGCAGTGGGCCTGGCAGCACAGCGCAGTATTATTCGATCAGTCGCACCACATGGTCAACCTCTACATTCGCGGCAAGGACGCGGGCAAGCTGCTGTCCGATACGATGATCAACAGCTCCAAGGGCTGGGCGGTCGGCAAGGCCAAGCAATACGTCCCCACTACGCCATATGGTCATGTGATCGGCGACGGGATCATCTTTTGGGAAGAAGAGCAAAGCTTCACTTATGTCGGCCGCGCTCCGGCCAGCAACTGGCTGCGCTATCACGCCGCAACTGGCGGCTATGACTGCGAGATCGAGCTGGATGACCGTTCGCCGATGCGGCCGATGGGCAAGCCCGTCACCCGCAAGGAATGGCGTTTCCAGATCCAGGGTCCGAACGCCTGGGCAGTGATCGAAAAGCTCCACGGCGGGCCGCTGGAACAACTCAAGTTCTTCAACATGAGCACGATGAACATTGGCGGGCGTGCAGTGCGCACTTTGCGTCACGGCATGTCGGGCGCACCGGGCCTCGAAATCTGGGGTCCCTATGCCGAACAAGAGGAAATCCGCGCTGCGATCCTCGAAGCCGGCAAGGAATTCGGGCTGATCCCGTGCGGCAGCCGCGCTTACCCATCGAACACGCTCGAATCGGGCTGGATCCCTTCGCCGCTGCCGGCGATCTACACCGGCGAAAAGCTCAAGGGTTTCCGCGAATGGCTCGGAGCTGACAGCTACGAAGCGACCGGCTCGATCGGCGGCTCGTTCGTGTCGGACAATATCGAGGACTATTACCTCAACCCGTGGGAGCTGGGTTACGGCAACTTCGTGAGATTCGATCACGAATTCCACGGCCGCGAGGCGCTCGAGGCGATCGACCCTGCGAAGCAGCGCAAAAAAGTGACCCTGGCCTGGCATCCCGAGGACATGGCAAAGATCATGGCCTCGATGTTCAACCCCGATGCCGAGGCCTACAAGTTCTTCGACGTGCCGCTGCAGCCGACGATGCACACCGTCGCCGCGCGGAACGCATCACAGCTGGCCGACTTCGCCGCTCGGTGGGGCTGGCAGAGCTCGACCACCGATTGGCGCGCCGCGGTCAGGTCCGACGACATCGATCTGGTCGACATCGCCACGCCGAACAACCTGCACGCCGAGCAGGCCATCGCCGCCCTCGAAGCCGAACTCGCCAGCATCGAGCAGCAGCTCGACGAAACGCGGGAGGAACAAAGCGGCGAGGAAGGACTGCTCGCGGAAGTCATCGAAGGCGAGGGCGAGAAGCAGAAAATCACCGCCAAAGCCGTGAAGGCCCGCCTCAAGGAGATTGGCAAGGACCCGGACTACGCCGAGGAACGCCAGGCCCTCGAAGACTATGGCGTCTTGCTCGACGAACAGAGCGACGCCAAGGCCCGGCTCAAAGGCGCGCAGGACGACCTCGAAGCCAAGCTCGACGCCAAATACCCCACGCTCACCGAGGCCGACATCCAGACCCTTGTCGTGGATGACAAATGGCTGGCCACCCTCGCCGCCGCCGTGCAGGGCGAGCTGGACCGCGTCTCGCAAACCCTCACCGGCCGCATCCGCCAGCTCGCCGAACGCTACGCCACCCCATTGCCGAAGCTTACCGAGAGTGTGAAGACCCTCGCCGCCCGTGTAGACGACCATCTAAAGAAGATGGGGGCGCGGTGAAACTGAAGCCACTTCGACAAGGCTCAGTGCCGGCTGGCTACAAGCAGACCGAGGTGGGTGTA
>CALMBN010000165.1 GCA_937860195.1 uncultured Novosphingobium sp. | reverse complement strand
CCCCCAGCCGCGAGGCCAGATCGGGCAGCGCAATCCGCCACTCCCCTTCCCCGCGCGCCGCTGTAAACAGCAAGGCAGTCCCGCTTTCCTGTGCGCGGTTCCAGCGGTGAAACAGCTCGGTCTCGTCAAGCAGGTCGGCATCGTCAATCGCTTCGCCCGCGCCGCTCTGTTCAAACCAGCGGGCGATCAGCGACTTGCCCGATCGGGGCGGGCCTAGCAGCACCGCAGTGCGGAACGGCCAGGTCACTGCGGCGGCGATCCCCTCCATTGCCGCGCGATTGGCATTGCCCAGCACGATGCGGGAGGGCGCGTCGCCCCCCACTTTCAAGGGTAGCAATATCTGACTCATCCTATTTGCGGATCGACAGCGCATTGTTGCCGACTGTCACTTTCCAGCCCTTGGCCCGAAGCGCGGCGGCGAGTGTATCAAGATCGCCTTCGTAAGTGACCCGCATTACCGAAGTGCCGCCCATCGCCAGACTTGTGGTCGCAGCCCCTTTGACGCCCGGAGAGGACCGCACTGCCCCCAGCGCGGAATCGACCGCCGAGGCATCGGGCGAATTGAACTGGACTGTAAAGGTCCGGGTTTCGATCGGCTTGGCAGTTTCAGTCGGGCTTGCATCTGCAATCGGACCCGCGCTCGGCTTGGCACCAGGCTCGGCAGGAGCCTTGTCGTCAGGGGCTTGCCCGGCCGCGATCAGCGCTGCCAGCCCCGGATCGAGCCCGGTGCGGACATTCAGCGTGGTATCGGGCTTGAGCCGACCATCGGCCAGCGCGCGGGCATAGATCCGGTCGAGCCGGACCACCGCCTCGTTCAGCATCTTGGCCAATCCGCTCTCATCATTTGCGGTCAGAGTGAAGCTTTCAAGAAACGCGTTGTCCGGGCCATAGCGCGCGGTGAACACTCCGCGAACCGGCCCGCCGGGCCATTGCCGCTCAAGCCGCGCTTCGGGCATGATCACATCGGCCGCACCGAACTGATCGAGCACGTTTCGCCACCAGGCCCGGCTGCGCCGTCCTGGCTGTCCAGCCGTTATCAACAGCGAATCGCCCCCGCCGCCAGCCGGGCGGACGTAGTCGATCGGACTGGTTCCGGCGCGAAATTCGGCCCATGCGCGTTGCCACGGGCCTTTGACTTCGAACACCTGCGCCACTCCGCCGGAATAGAGCACCGGGATCACCAGCAGTGGTGCGGAATGGGCCTGCCCTCCCCCATTGTTAGCCCCGATGAACTGTCCGGCCCGGGCCCGGTCGAACACCACGCTGAGCGTTGCGACATAGCGACGCGGGCCGATCTGCTCACGCTCGATCACTACGGCGGAGACCATGCCCTGAATTTGCCCGTCGCTCATCGCAGGGCCACCGGCCTTGGCCCAGGCGGTGCGCGCGGCTTGCTGCCAGCCGTTAAGGCGAGCTTCCCCGGCTGTTGCTCCAGTCGTGTTGACCTCTACCCCGGTCACTTCGATGTCCGATGTGCTGGCGACCGGGATGATCCCGCGATCCCCTTCGATCTGGGCAATCAGCTGTGCCGGACCGACCAGCGCGAGCGCGGCAAACAGCGCAAGCGCCAGCCCGCCGAGCAGCGAAGCCGCAGGTCCAGCGCGCCATTGACGCAGGAAAGAAAAGGAGGGTGCGACTGCCATCGGGGAAAACCAGGGGCCTTTTGCCCAATCACTCATGGAAATCCAAGCGCGAAAAGGCTAACCGCGCGATCAATGAGCAACAATCATCCGCCCAAGAGCTATTCCTACGAACAGGCCGGCGTCTCAATTGCCGCCGGAAACGCCCTGGTCAAGGCAATCGCGCCGCTAGCCAGGGCCACGGCACGGCCCGGCGCCGATGCCGAATTGGGCGGGTTTGGCGGGTTTTTTGACTTGAAAGCGGCGGGCTACACCGATCCGCTACTGGTCGCGGCCAATGATGGGGTCGGGACCAAGGTAAAGTTGGCGATCGATCATGATCGGCACGACGCGATCGGGATCGATCTGGTCGCGATGTGCGTCAACGATATCGTGGTCAGCGGCGCGGAGCCGCTGTTCTTCTTGGATTATTTTGCGACGGGAAAAC
>CALMBN010000164.1 GCA_937860195.1 uncultured Novosphingobium sp. | reverse complement strand
GCCGACCCAATTCGACTTTCCGTCGCACTGCCACAGCCGTTCTCCATCGCGCGGCCGGCTGAGCTTGGCCAGTAGCGACTTGTCAGACGCGTCAGTTGTTGTGATCGAAGCTCCAGCAGGGTTTGGCAAGACCACCTTGCTGGCTCAATGGCGGCGCGAGGCTTTGGGTGCCGGGGGAATTGCCGCCTGGTTGACACTGGACAATCGCGATAACCCGAACCGCTTTGCCCAAGGACTGGATGTGGCGCTGAAGATCGCCAGCGGTCACGGCGGTCGAAGCGGCGGCACCGCGCCAGGCGCAAGCCCGGGCAGTGATGGTGTCGAAGAGCTGACCGAATGGCTTGCGCGGGTCGCCGAAATGGCGGTCGAGATCTTGCTGGTCCTTGATGATGTCCATGCACTGCCTGATGACACGATGGGCATGTCGCTCTCCTATCTGCTCCTCAACGCTCCGCCCAATCTGCGGATCGTATTGGCGATGCGGCGGACTGTGCCCTTGGCGCTGTCAGAACTACTGGCGAGCGGGCGGCTGATGATCCTTGATGCCGAACAACTTCGGTTCCGGCCCGATGAGACCGCAGCTGCGCTGGCCGCCCGATTTGGCGACAGGATCGATGCAGATCAATGCGCGCATATCCATGAGCGAACCGAAGGCTGGCCGTTGGGGTTGCAGCTGGCAATAACCACCTTGATCAAGAGTACCGACTTAAATCACGCAATCACCCGGCTGTCGTCGGCTCAGGGCGATCTGCAGCGCTACTTCGAAGATTGCTTGGATCGTCAGCTGTCCGATGAAGCAACCGATCTGCTCGTTTCCATTTCTTGCCTCGACATGATCGAACCGAGCTTGTGCAGACATGTCTCGGGACTGGACGATGCACCAGCTCGTCTTGCGAATTTGCTCGAAACCACGCCGATTTTCCAAGATGCGGTGGCCAGTAGCTGGCTGCGCATCCATCCACTGGCCCGCGAATTTCTGCTGCGCCGATTTGAGCAGCTTCCTGCGGAGACGCGTGCCGGCATCCATAGCCGTGCAGCGCAGTGGCTGGCTGAACACGACATGCCCGAAGAGGCTGCGCATCATGCCTTGCAGGCGGGGGAAACCACCCTGGCTTACGATCTGGTCGAGCGCTGTCTCTATGACACGATCAAGCGCGGCGACATGTCGCTAATCCAGAACTGGATTGAACGACTTCCGCCCCAAGAGATCGAGCGACGCCCGCAGCTTCGTCTGGCCGTTGGCTGGGCATTGGCGCAAAGCGAGCGCCATAAGGAGGCTGCGCAACTTGTTGGGCCGCTCATTTCCGAGCCGATCGCAGGCGATTTGCTGCGCTGCGATGCTGCGGAAATCTGCGCAACGGCAGCGCTGTTCACCGAAGATCTGGGCGAGATGGATCGGCTGATCGCGCCGTGGGCGGACCGCCTGGACGAGTTGCCCCTGTTTCAGCATGTGGTTGGAGCAAATGTGCGTTCGGTGGTCCAGTTGCTGCGCGGTGATCCAGAAGGGGCACGCTACCGGCTGGAGGCGCTGCCGCCAGCGCGTCACGCGCCCGGACTGGGCTATGCGGCGGGCTGGACTGACTGGATTCTCGGTCTCAGCCATATCTGGCAGGGGCAGGTGCGGTTGGCAGAGGCTGCACTCCAGCCGGCGCTTGCCCACGCAGAGCAACTCGCCGGCCGACGCTCGCCAATTGCGGCCATGCTCGCCGCCACACTGGCAGCGGCGCTGTGTGACCAGGGCAAGCATGGCGGTGCCGCCGCGCTGCTGGCTGGAAGACTTGACGTGCTTGAACGTCATGCACCGCCCGATGCCATCATCCTTGGCTGCCTCACTCAGGCGCGCCTGGCGGCGGCCGATGGTAAACACGGCAAGGCGTTGGATCTGTTGTCGCACCTTGCCAAACTGGGCGAGCGGCGCTCCCTGCCCAGGCTTGGGATTATCGCGCTGGCCGAGCAGGTCCGGCTTCATGCAGCAAGGCGCCAAAGCGATGCGGCGCAGATCGCCCTGCAGCGGCTTGAAACCCTTGCTGCCGCCACTTCGGACAGCTGGAGTGACCTCAGCGCACTGATCACAGCCCAGCTTGAGCTGACCCGTGCGACCGCCGCCTTGGCCAGGTTCGATTGGGATGCGGTGCTAGTCCACTATGGCGTCGGCGAACCGCTCGCCCGAAACCTGCGCAGGGCGCGCGACGTTCTCAGCTTCCGGCTCATCCGTGCTGTCGCGATGCAGCGCCTCGGCCAGGATGGCGAAACTGTATTTGCAGAGGCGCTCAGCCTAGCCGGAACGCTCGGCCTGGACGGACTTTTGCTCGAAACCCATCATAGCCTGAGTGAATGGAAGCGAAGCCTTGGCTCAACTTTGCCCTCTTCAGACGATCTTATCCTCGCCCAGACGCCTGTCTTGGTGCCGAGCGTCACGGCCGAGCAAGTGCACCCAAGTGTGCTGTTGACTCCAAAGGAGCGCGAGATTCTAGCCCACCTTTCAGCAAACTTGTCGAACAAGCAGATCGCACTAGCGCTCGATGTCGGGGAGCAAACGATCAAGTGGCACCTCAAGAACCTGTTTGGAAAACTTGATGCTTTCAGTCGCCAGCAAGTGGTCGCACGGGCCCGAATGCTCGGGATTCTGGGTTGAAAGGACTGTGCTGATTGTCGGGACTGTTGGCCACCGACGCTATCGAAGGCCAGCAAAAGATCAAATGTCCGCTGGCCCCAACTTACCAGCCGAACGCGTCACACCGGAAACGACAACAAGGCCGACCTTGCCGAAGCTGCTCGTCCTATCTCTTATCCGCCGTCTGTTCATTCTCAGAGAGTTTGCGCGATAGACTTTACAGGTTAGGTCATCACATGGCCTTCGATGCGCTTGGCAACGGCCACCGCCAGATTTCGCACCGCTTCACGCAATTCGGCCGGCTCAAGCACATCCACCTCCGGTCCGAGACCCAAGAGCAACGGTGCCGTCGCATCGAGGGATTCAACCGGGAGCGTTAGTCGAGTCCATCCATCGCTGTCCGGCTCGGAAGCCGCCGCGATTGCATTGCCAGCAAAGTCGCCCAGCAGCCTTAGCCGCTGCAGCCCGATCGGTGACAAGCGCAGCTCGGCCCGTTCCGGCCTGAGCCTTTCCTCGAATTGTTCCAAGGCACTGTGCCACCATTCGGCAAGATCGAAGTCCGCCGGGACAACGCAAGTTTCAAGGTTCACTTCCAGCGCATAGATATCGGCAATGTTGAAGATGCACGTCTTGCCGCGCCCGAAAGCAACGAGATACCACTGCCCGGCCTTCAAAACTATGCCCCGGGGCTCGACCAGCCATTCCTGTCTGGCTTTCCAACTCTGGTATCCTAATCTCAACGTACGCAGGTCCAGCACTGCCCTGGTCACTTGAACCAGAAATGGAACTGGGCGCATTGAGCGATACCACTCTGCCGTATCGAGATGAAACCGGTCCACCAGGCGGTCAGCAGCGCCCTTCGTCGCCTGCGGCAAGGTCGCCAGAACCTTGCCTCTGGCGCGCTGGGTCGCCGCGCCCAGACCCAGTGCGACAGCCTCATCGGGCATTCCGATCAAGAGCAAGGCTTCAGCCTCTTCGGGGTTCAGCCCGGTCAAGCGGGTTTGATAGCCTTCGACGAGCTGGAAGCCGCCACCTGGACCGCAATCACCATAGACCGGAATACCAGCTATGCTCAGTGCATCGATGTCGCGATAAATAGTCCGGACCGACACTTCGAACTCTTCTGCCAGAGCTTTCGCTGTCACGCGCCCGCGGAACTGCAGGGCAATGAGGATCGAGAGTAACCGACTGGCGCGCATGAAGCAGGTCTACCACACAATGCTGACATTAGATGTCAGTATGCGTGCTGCAAGGTGCTTTCGAGCAGGTTCGAACAAGGGAACATTCATGATCCAACAAGTTAGACGCCGGAATTTTCTGCAGATGGCCGCAGGCCTAGCAGCAAGCTTGGCAAGTTCCGCTGCGACAGCCCGACAGCAAGGACGAAAGGAAATTGCTGCGATGGACACCAGATACGCCCCAGCGGGCAAGGGAATCGCAACCGGGCGGGGCGCGGGAGACTTCGACTTTCTCGCCGGAAACTGGTCGATCCGTCACCGCAAGTTGAAGTCAGAGGAAAGTCAGGAATGGATCGAGTTCTCCAGCAGTGCCTCGGTCCACAAGGTGCTCGGCGGCTTAGGCAGCATTGAAGAACTCCGCAATCCGGATGGCAGCTTTCTTGGGATGGGAGTGCGAGTCTGGGTGTCGGAAAGCAAGATGTGGGCTGACCATTGGACAAGCGCAGCAAATGGCGTGGTGAAACCACCTCAAATGGGCCAATTCATTGACGGTGCAGGAGTGTTCACATCGAATGAAACCGTCAATGACGTCCATTGGATTTACCGTGGAGTGTGGGACCAGATCACCGCCTCTAGCTGTCGCTGGCACCAATCCAGCTCCAATGACAACGGCCATACCTGGTCTTGGAACTGGTGGATGAAATGGACACGCGAATGAACCCAGAGCTAACTTATATCCATTGAGATCACTGCTGCGATAAAGGACCCAAGGTTGGCACCTTCCGCGGACATTCAGCCATCTTACCTCCCTGGTGCATTCCCCTTAGTGCGCAACAGATTGATTTGACGTTGCCGGACTCAATGCGACATCATACCACAAGCGAAGTAGGTCGAGGGGTCACAACCGAATGGATCTGTTTCAAAAGAATGGTTTTCCGCTCATCGGCGTCATTTTTCTCGCGTTTGGCGCGTTCAAGTTCCTTCAAGGCGATGATTGGGTGGTGTGGATCATCATCGGCGTCTTGTTCGGTGGCCTGGGCGCATTCAGCCGACGTAAGGACAAGCAGCCCTAAAAAGCATTCAGCAACAGGTCTGGTTCTTGTTGAGGCCAGAGACTGGACCTTCGTTCAGGGTCAAAGAGAATGGCCGCTTTCCCAACATTCCAGCCGAGCGCGCCCTTCCGGGAACGACAACATTGCTGCCGTTTGTCGCTCTTTAAGCAACCGGCAGGCCAGCTCGTTCGTCGTCGCTAACAACAATGCCAGCGGTGCGATTCAATATTCGGCAGAGTCAGTTGAACGCTCATCAATACTCTCTTTGGTTGCCCAGACCTTTCCGAGGCAATCCAGTGCAGTCTGGACATGAATAGCGGCAAGCCTTTCATCCAGAATATCGAGATCGGCAAGAAGCACTTGCAGGCGCGCGCGGATATCGTCGCCGCGCGGGCATACTGGGCCTTCGGGCACAATGGAGTCCGTGTTCATTGGCATGGGTTGCATTCTGCCAGTGTGAGGAAAGATCGAAGCAATAAGGGCGATGATTGCTTCGGTAACCTGAATTTTCTGCCTATTTGCGTTTAAGGGCAATGCCATAGGTCCGTCATTGCGAATGCTGTTCAAGGCCCCTAACGCCTGTAATCAAGTTACAGGAAGAGGTCGGGTGTTGGTTTTTTGTTGCGTGTTTCGAATCGGGTTTCATAGTGACGTTACAAGTCAGGGGACTTCCGATGAGCGCTCAAAAGCCGGCACTGTTTCAGGACCTCGCTTGTGGATCTGATATTCCGCTCGATGACTGGCTCAATCTGGTCAGCATCATGCGCGAGCGGAGGAACCGGATATTGGGTGCCGATCTCTTCCTCGATCCTGCAATGTCAATTTTCGTGGCTCTTGGAAGAGTCGCCAATATGGGAGGTCTCCCGCTTGAAACTCTCGTGCGCGCCACAGGCGTGTCGCAGGACGTTACGCACCGCTGGCTGCTGATCCTTTTGGACAGAGGTTTTGTGGATGAGTTGCCGGGCAAGCGCTTCAAACTCTCCACTGATGGCAGGGCTCGGCTTCAGCAAATCTATTCATGATGGAGAGTGTTGGGGCTGCCCGCAATGTCAGCAGGTTTGGCCAGACTAGAGCCTAACTCTCAAGAGTGATCCAAGATGTGGCCTGGCCATCCATGGTAATTTTAAGATAGTTCGTTCTGGCTGGCCGCCGAAGTGATCTCGCTTCAAAAATAGCAGCTTCGCGGGTTAGTGCTGACAACACAAACATCTGCCAACCCCAGATTGCTCAAGTCCTTCTAATCGGACGTAAATCGCACTGAACTTGGCCATCAACGCTCCTTAGCATGGCCAAGAACTAACCTAATTGTGTCGGGAGTTGGTTTCCTGAAGCAGTGAATCTTGAGTGAATGCCGAAAGCATGATCTCACTGCCCAAGATTTTAATCTGGGATCATCGCCCAAATACGCTGGATTGCGCGGTCAGGGCTATTGCAGCGTTTCAACGTCACCGAAGCCCTGCTCACATTTGTCCAAGCTTTGGGCCAGGAAAGCGTTTAGCCCCAGG
>CALMBN010000163.1 GCA_937860195.1 uncultured Novosphingobium sp. | reverse complement strand
GGGGCGGCGAACAACTCGGGCAGAACGGCTACACAGCGTTGACCGGCGCGGGCGGCCTGCACCTGAACAAGCCGACCAAGAACGCACGTGACAAACTGTCTGACACCGCGTGGCGGCGGCACCAGATGCCGGCCTATCATCTGGTCCGCCCGGACGGGATGGGGATCACGCTGGTCAATATCGGAGTGGGCCCGTCCAACGCCAAGACCGCCTGCGATCACCTGGCGGTCCTACGGCCCGAAGCGTTTCTGATGATCGGACACTGCGGCGGCCTGCGCGATACCCAGCGGATCGGGGACTATGTCCTCGCCCATGCCTATCTGCGCGACGATCACGTGCTCGATACCGTGCTTCCGCCCGAGATCCCGATCCCGGCCATCGCCGAAGTTCAGATTGCGCTGGCGCAGGCCGCAGAAATGGTCAGCGGAGAAACCGGCGCGGACCTTAAAAAGCGAATGCGGACCGGCACAGTCGCGACCACCGATGATCGCAACTGGGAGCTGCGCTATACCCATTCCGCCCGCCGCCTCAGCCTCAGCCGGGCGATCGGAATCGACATGGAAAGCGCCACTATCGCCGCGCAGGGCTACCGGTTCCGGGTCCCCTACGGCACACTGCTCTGCGTCTCTGACAAGCCGCTTCATGGCGAAATCAAACTGCCGGGACAGGCCAACCGTTTTTATGAAGAAGCCATTGCCGCGCATCTCAAGATCGGCACCACCGCCTGCGATCTGCTCCGCGCCGAGGGCACACGACTCCACAGCCGCAAGCTGCGCGCTTTCAACGAGCCGCCGTTCCGGTGAGCCAGACCGATGCCGCGCTGATCGAAGCCAGCCTGCTTGCGCTGGCCGAGAGCGGCACCGAAGTTCGCCACCGCTTGTTCGACCGGTTCTTTGAAGCCTATCCCGCCCGGCGGAAAGACTTTCTGGCGCGCGAAGCGACGACGATCCGGATGACCGACGAGACTCTGCAGATCCTTTACGGTCTGGCCGGCGAAGAAAGCTGGGTCTGGCCGTTGGTCGCCGAACTGGTCGCAACGCATCAAAACTATGGGCATTTGCCGCTGGAGGAATACGATGCCTTCGTCGATCTGCTCGTCGCGGAATTGGCCGAAGTCTTGGCTGAACAATGGAGCGCCCCGACTGCCGCGGCGTGGCAGCGGCAGTCCGAACGGCTCAAGGCAATGATCGCCAAGGCTTCGGCCGAGTGGGATCGGGTTTTACCCCGGACAGGCAGAGCCTAAAGCGGAGTGCGTCTAATCTGACCCAATATCCGTCTGTGCTGAGCTTGTCGAAGCACTGTCCTTTTCTTCGTGCCGCAGCGCACAATTGCTTGAAGAAAAACAATCCTTCGACAAGCTCAGGAACGAAGGGCTTGGGGGGAAGGTGATTCATATTTCCCATTCGTTGCTCTAGAGTTTGATGACATTAGATTGACGCGTAGCCGGAGTTTCTGAGGTAGTTGGCGCATTCCTGCGGGGAGAAGGCATCGAGCAAGGATCCGATGCGCCGCCATGTTGCCTCTTGGGTTCGCTCGGCGCTCTTTCTGAGCAGGTGCTTGAGCTTGGCGAAGACCTGTTCGATCGGGTTGAGGTCGGGGCTGTAGGGTGGGAGGAACAAGAGGCGCGCGCCTTTGGCCCGGATTGCGGCCCTGACGGCAGGCTTCTTGTGGCTTGAGAGGTTGTCGAGGACAACGATGTCGCCCGGCCCGAGTGTTGGGCAGAGCTGTTCTTCGACCCACTGGGTGAAGGTCGCGCCGTTGATCGGCTGATCGAACACGAACGGCGCATCGATCCGGTCGCAGCGCAGTGCGGCAATGAAGGTCATGGTCTTCCAGTGCCCGTAAGGCACCTTGGCGTGGAGCCGCTGGCCCTTGGGTGCCCAGCCCCTCAAGGGGGCCATGTTGGTCTTGGCCCAGGTCTCATCGACGAAGACCAGGCGGGTGGGGTCAGGCCGTCCCTGGAACTTCTTCCACTGCTCGCGCCGCCGCGCCACCTTCGGCCTCAGCTGTTCGGCGGGAAGAACGCCTTTTTTTTGAAGCTCAGTCCCTCGGCATGGGCGAAGCGCCAGACCTGCACGTAATCGACCTTGACCCCGCGTGTCGCCAGCTCGGTGACCAACCCGCGCAAGGTGAAGTCGCTGCGGGTCCGCTCCAGCAGCCAGTCGCGCAAGTCCCCAGCCAGCAGCCGAGGCTTGTAGCCGCCGATCTGCGCGGGTGCGACAGTACCGGTCTGGCGGTGGCGCCTGATCCACTTGATCGCGCTGCTTTCCGAAATCCCGAACCGCGCCGCCGCTCCTCGCGCCGACATGCCCTCGTTCAAAACCGCCGCAAGAACCCGCTCGCGAAGGTCAATGGAATAGGCTCGAACCATGCCATGCTGGCCTCCAACTCCAGCAGACATCGTGAATCACATTCCAGCCCGCTTGGGAATCCCCAATCGAGTCAATGCAATGTCATCCCGCTCTAGAGCTGGTTTAGCTCTTTCAGCGGCCTGCTGGTATCGGCCAGATCGTCTGGCACAATGGAAGCGCCTTCCTCGACCAGCTTGCGGGCCTGGACATAGTCTTTGACCATGTTCACCGCATCACACGCAATCAGCTTGCCGCCCTTCAGATAGAGCACCGAAAAACTGCGCGCCGCCGGATCGCCGCGCAGCACGGCCTGATCATGCCCGGCCGACAGCCCGACCGTTTGAAGCTTGAGGTCATACTGGTTTGACCAGAACCACGGGGTCGCGGCATAGGCTTGCGGCTCACCTATGATCGCCCGTGCAGCGCAACTGGCCTGATCGTTGGCATTCTGGACGGATTCCAGCCGGATCACCGCGCCATCCGCAAAGCCGTTCGCATGCGCTGCGCAATCGCCGATGGCATAGATGTTTGGCAGGCTGGTGCGGCAGAATTCGTCGACATCCACCCCATTGCCGCCAGCCGCGCCAGCTGTGAGCAGCGGACCGACAGCCGGAACAATTCCGATCCCGACAATCACCATCTGGCATTCGATCACGCTGCCATCGGCCAACCGGACGCCAGTAACCCGGCCCTCACCCTCGATCGCTTCAACTCCGATGCTCGTCCGCAAATCAACCCCGTGGGCGCGGTGCTCGGCCTCGTAAAAAGCGGACAAGTCTTCACCCGCGACCCGTGCCAGCACGCGGGGGAGCATCTCGAGCAGGGTCACCTCCTTGCCCAGCTTGCGCAGAACCGCAGCGGCTTCGAGCCCGATATAGCCCCCGCCGACGATCACCACGCGGCTGACGCTATCCAGTTCGCCCAGGATTGCATCGGCATCAGCGCGGGTCCGCACGCCATGGACACCAGGCAAGCTGGCCCCGGGGCAAGACAAACGCCGCGGGTCGCCACCGGTTGCCCAGATCAGGTCGCCGTAAGCAAACTCCTGTCCGTCCTGCAGTTGCACGGTCTTGGCCTCGGGCGAGACCAGCACCACCTCGCTGCCAGGCAACAGATCGATATCCTTCCCGGCCCAGAAGTCGGCCGGGCGGATCAGCAATCGCTCCCAGGCCTTGTCACCCAGCATGTATTCCTTGGACAGCGGCGGGCGTTCATAGGGCGGCTCACTCTCTCGTCCGATCAGTGCGATGGAACCTGCGAAACCCTGCTGGCGCAGCTGGATCGCAGCATAGGCCCCGCCCTGGCCAGCACCGACAATGATCACGTCATAGTTCATCGCCCGATTCGCCTTTCATCGCTGCAGACCCGCCATAGCGCGCATGCCGAGTGGCACAATCCTGTTGCGCCTGTGCATGGCTGCGCTACCACAAGTGACAAGGGAGGACTTATATGAACGGCGCCGAGGCCTTTATCGCAACGCTCCATAAATGCGGGGTCGAAGTCTGCTTCGCCAACCCCGGCACCAGCGAAATGCAGCTGGTCGCAGCGGTAGACCGCCAGCATGGGATGCGTGCGATCCTGGGGCTGTTCGAAGGCGTGGTGACGGGTGCGGCAGACGGCTATGGCCGAATGGCAGACAAACCAGCGGTGACCCTGCTTCACCTGGGCCCGGGCCTTGGCAACGGCCTTGCAAACCTCCACAATGCTCGGCGTGCTGGCAGCCCGATCATCAACATGGTTGGCGAACACGCCACCTATCACAAGCATTTCAACGCCCCGCTAACGTCGGATACCGAAGGCGTGGCCAAGCCGATGTCGGACTGGGTCCGCACTTCAAAAAGCGAGCGCGATCTGGCTCAGGCCGGGGCCGAGGCATTTGTGGTTGCGCAGAGCTATCCGGGCAAGGTCGCCACGGTCGTGGTGCCCGCTGATCATGCGTGGAGCGAAGGTTCGGCGGAGGTTGCGGCTCCGGCATTGCCGGCCGCCTCCAAAGCACCCGAAGCAGCCATCACGGCGGCAGCGGCTGCGCTCAAGGCTGGCGCGGGCCCGAAATGCCTGTTCCTGGGCGGACGGGCATTGCGCGAGGATGCATTGTTGCAGGCCGGGCGAATTGCCGCTGCAACCGGCGCGCGGCTGATCGCGGAAACGTTCGCCGCCCGCCACCAGCGCGGCGTGGGTCGGGTCGCGGTGGAGAAGCTTCCCTATTTCGGCGAACAAGCAGAAGCTTATCTGGCAGAGTTCAAGACAATTGTGTTTTGCGGGACCGAGCCGCCGGTCTCGTTTTTCGCTTATCCCGGCAAACCGAGCTGGCTCTCGCCGGAAGGGGCTGAACTGGTCCGGCTGGCCTCGCTGCGCGAAGATGCCTTGGCCGCGCTGACCGGGCTGGCCGACGCGCTGGGCGCCCCGGCAGAGCCTGCGCAGGTGCAGGCCGCGACCAGTTTCCCGGCCGAACCGGGCAAGCTCAACAGCGCCAACCTTGGCGCGGTGCTGGCCGAGCTACTGCCAGCGAACGCCATCGTTTCAGACGAAGGTGCGACCCAGGGCGGCGCCTCGATGTTGATGTGCGCGGGCGCAAAGCCGCACGATTGGCTGCAACTGACTGGCGGTGCGATTGGCCAGGGCCTGCCGCTGGCAGTGGGTGCAGCTGTGGCCTGTCCTGACCGCAAGGTGATCGCGCTGCACGGCGATGGCGGAGCGATGTATACCAATCAGGCGCTGTGGACGATGGCGCGCGAGCAACTTGATGTGACCACGATCATCCTCAACAACGGTTCCTACGCGATCCTCAATATCGAGCTGATGCGGGTCGGTGTGCAGAATCCGGGGCCCAAGGCGCTGGCCATGCTCGATCTCAAGAACCCGGCGATCAACTGGAGCCAGCTGTCCGAGGGGATGGGCGTTCCGGCGGTGCGGGTCGATACGGCCGAGGGCTTCCGCGAAGCGCTGGTTGAGGCGTTGGCTGCGAAAGGGCCACGTCTGATTGAGGCGCTGCTGTGAACGCCGACGATCAAAATCCAAAATCCGCCTGTCCTGAGCTTGTCGAAGGACCGTCCTATTCTTGCGACGTTGAAAGAAAGGACAATCCTTCGACAAGCTCAGGATGGACGGAGTTGGAAATAGACTATGACTGAATCCCTCAACCTCCTCCCTGCCTCCTACTCCGATTTCCGGCGCGAGGCCGAAAGGCGCTTGCCCCGTTTCCTGTTCGACTACATCGACGGCGGAGCCGGGGCCGAAGTGACCCTGCGCCGCAACACGGCTGATTGGGAGGACGTGAAGCTCACTCAAAAGGTGCTGCGCGATGCCGCAAAGCTGGATTGCTCGGTCGAGCTGTTTGGCGAGAAGCTGGCGCTGCCGCTGATCCTTGCGCCGGTCGGCATGGGCGGGATGACCGCGCGGCGCGGCGAGGTGCAGGCCAAGCGCGCAGCCGATGCGGCGGGGATACCGTTCTGCCTGACCACCGTCGGGGTTTGCGCGCCTGAGGAAGTCGGCGCGGTTTCGGACAAGCCGTTCTGGTTCCAGCTCTATATGCTGAAGGACCGCGGCGTGGTGACCGACATTCTGGATCGCGCCTGGGCGCAGGGCGTCCGCACCCTGGCTTTCACCATCGATCTCGCCGTACTCGGCACCCGCTATCGCGACATCCGCAACGGGATGGCTGGCGGACTTGGTCCCTGGGGCAAGCTGCGCGCCGGGCCGATCGACTATGCCCTGCACCCCAGCTGGGTGCTCGATGTCGGCCTGCGCGGGCGTCCGCATGGGCTCGGCACGGTGGCCAAATATGTCGCCGGAACCGGATCAGGGAATATCGCCAATTTCATGCAGTGGATGGCCGGGCAGTTCGATCCTTCGGTGACGTGGAAGGATATCGAATGGCTGCGCGGGGTGTGGAAGGGCAACCTGCTGCTGAAAGGCATCCTCGATGTCGAAGACGCCAAGGCGGCGGTCGCGATCGGCGCGGACGGGCTGATCGTCAGCAACCACGGCGGCCGCCAGCT
>CALMBN010000162.1 GCA_937860195.1 uncultured Novosphingobium sp. | reverse complement strand
GGCTCCACGGCACCCGCAAGGCGCTGGCGATGAGCACCGACTGCACACCGCGCTATTGCTATGCCGACCCCTATGAGGGCGGCAAGCAGGCGGTCGCGGAAACCTATCGCAATATCTCAGCAGTCGGTGCCAAACCCTTGGCAATCACCAATTGCCTCAACTTCGCCAACCCCCAGCGGCCCGAGATCATGGCCCAGATCGTCGAGTGCCTGCGCGGCATGGGCGATGCCTGCCGAGCTCTGGATTATCCGATCGTGAGCGGGAACGTGTCGCTGTATAACGAAAGCAAGGCGACCGGCGGTGGCTCGGCGATCCTGCCAACCCCGGCGATTGGCGGCGTGGGTCTGATGGACGATTATGCGAAGAAGGCGACGATTGGGTTTAAGGCTGAGGGTGACGAGATATGGCTAATCGACACTAGCCGCCGCTTCGGATCGCACTTGGGTCAGTCGCTTTGGCTCCGAGAGATCGTAGGCTTGGAGGCAGGCGATGCGCCGCTGATTGACCTCGAAGCGGAAAAGCTCGTTTCGGGTTTCGTCCGGAGACTCGTCTATGATGGAAAGATTACTGCAGCACACGACGTTTCCGACGGCGGGGTTCTCGTCGCAATCGCCGAAATGGCACTTGCAAGCGACCTTGGCAGTTTGATCGATTACAAGGCGTCGGATTGGAAGCATTCCGACGCAGCTATGCTGTTCGGCGAAGATCAAGGTCGGATTATCGTGACAGCACTTCCGTCTGAAGCAATTGGTGAACGAGCCGAGTTGGCAGGCGTAACTGCACTCCGCATTGGAACGGTCTCAGGCAACTGCCTTAAAGTAGAGTCCCCAGTCGACGTTAGTGTCCCCCTCTCCGCCCTGCGCGAAGCGAGCGACTCCTTCTTCCGCGATTGGATGGAAGGCTAACCCATTAACCGCCTATGCTGAGCTTGTCGTCCCGCAGGGGGCCGAAGGTCAACCACTGTCCTTTTCTTCTTGCCTCGCGCATAACTGATCGAAGAAAAAGCAGTCCTTCGACAAGCTCAGGATGAACGGATGTGGGGGTGAAGCGATTCACATTTCGCGCATCTTGCTCTAGACGGATACAAATCCGGGCAGAATTCTTATCATTCCTGGAGGGAAATCAGAGCGTCACGCCAGCAGGGGTAAGAACAGTACGGCGTTTCGCGGCATGGTATGGGATCCGCGTTGCGGCTCGTATCGAACGATCGCGAACAAATGCGGCTCAATGCGGCCAAAGTCCGTCGATTTTTGAGGTTTGTCTAGACGCCTATGAACATCGGCGGACAGGAAATTGGAGCGGGTGAAGGGAATCGAACCCTCGTATTCAGCTTGGGAAGCTGCTGCTCTACCATTGAGCTACACCCGCCCGGGTGCGGTCGCGTTTCGACGGGCTGGCCCTTGCCATGGCGGGCTTTGCGGGTCAACTGCACTCAAACTGCAACAAGGGATCGGGATATGGGCGAACAGCCAATCACAATCGAGGCGCGCGGAGCGATCGAGATTGTCAGCCTGAACCGGCCGGACCGTTTGAATGCCATGAACGAGGCGCTGATCCGGGCGCTACTCGAATATTTTACCGGGCTGGCCGAGCGCCATGCGGTGCGGGTTGTGGTGCTGCGGGCCGAGGGCCGGGCGTTTTGTGCGGGCCTCGACCTGACCGGCTGGGCGCCCGATCCTACGTCTGGTCCGATCCATCAATCGTGGCGAACCCAGCGCCTGATCGCAGCGGTGATGCAGGCGATGCGCAAGTGCCCGCAGCCAGTGGTCGCAGCAGCGCAAGGCGCGGCCTGCGGCGGCGGGTTCTCGCTGCTGCTGGCCAGCGACGTGCGCTATGCAGCACCAGACCTGCGGATGAATGCGGCCTATATCAAGATTGGTCTTGGTGGCTGCGATATGGGGGCGAGCTATTTTCTGCCGCGCCTGGTCGGCAGTTCCGTGGCGGCGGAATACCTGCTGACTGGCAAGTCCATGACTGCTGACAAGGCCGCCGCCTGCGGCTTGATCAGCGAGATTGTCCCGCCCGAAGCGCTGCTCGACAAGGCGCTGGCGCTCGCCGGGGAAATGCTGCTGACCAGCCCGATGGGGCTGCGCCTGACCAAGGACGCGCTCAATCTCAACATCGATGCTGGCAGCATGGAGCATGCCTTCGCGCTCGAAGACCGCCAGCAAGTGATGTTGGGCCAAGCCGGCGATTTTGCCGAGGCGAAGAAGGCGTTCTTTGAAAAGCGTGCGCCGGATTGGAAAGACGGCTGAGGCCAGTCCGGCGTCTCAAGCGCTGGGTTTTTGGAGAGGTTTCAGGGGTTCACGCAAAGGCCGCATCCGCAGCGCTTGATCAACCAGCCTGACTGCGCCCGCGCTCCATCACGGCCTTGCGGCGCTCTTCAACCTCGCCGCCTTTGACCTGGGCGTTGCGGGCCGAAGAGGTCGCGTGTTCCAGCGCCATCGCTTCGCCGAACGGCAAGGCAAATCCATCATCGATCAGCGCTTTGTAAGCCTGAGTCATCGCGGGGTCAGCGCTGGCAATATCGGCGGCGAGTTTCTTTGCAGTTGCAAGCAAGTCATCCGCCGCAATCACCCGGTTGACCAGACCCCAGGCGCAAGCGGTCTGCGCGTCGAGGAAGTTGCCGCTGAGCGACAATTCCTTGGCCCGCGAAATACCGATCATTCGGCTGAGTTTCTGGCTGAGGCCCCAGCCCGGCATGATCCCGACTCGGGCGTGGGTATCAGCGAACCGGGCATTTTCCGACGCGATCAGAATGTCGCAGGCCAGCGCCACTTCGAACCCCCCGGTGATCGCGACACCATTGACCGCGCCGATCACCGGCTTGCGGCAATGCTCGATCGCCTTGACCGGATTGGCCGCAGGGGCCTCGGCGTTGGCCGCGCCAAGGCCTTGCTCGCCCAGTTCCTTGAGGTCCAGCCCGGCGGTGAAGGCACGGGTTCCGGCCCCGGTCAGCACCACCGCGCGGATGCTATCATCGCCATCGACTGCAACCATTGCGGCAGCGAGTTCGGCTCTAAGCGCACTGGACAGCGCGTTCATCGCTTCGGGCCGGTTCATGGTAACCACGGCTACCGGGCCGTCGTGTTCGACCGTTACCAGCACCGCCTTACATCCGGGCCCGGGCGCTTTGCCCGTCGTCGATCCGGATCGTCGCGCCGGTGACGCATTCGCTGCTGGGGGCGACGAGGTACAGCAAAGTCGAATCCATCTGTTCAGGTGTTGGAACGCGTTTGCGCGGCAGATGCGGGGCGGGATCGCCGCCCATCCGGGCGAACATGCCATCGGTCATTTCAGAAACGAACATTCCCGGCGCGATCGCGTTGACGTTGATATTGTAGTGCGCCCATTCGACCGCCAGTGCCTCGGTCATCCGGGCAATCGCGGTCTTGGTCACCGCGTAGAGCGCCGCGCCGCCGCCGTCATAACGGAAGTGCGCGACCGAGCTGATATTGACGATCCGGCCCGGCTTTTCCGCTGCGATCAGCCGCCGCGCAACCTCGCAGGCGAGCACCCAAGGCCCGCGCAAGTTTACGCCGAGCACCTGATCGATCAGCTCAAGGCTCATCTTGTGGGCGCGCTGGGCATCGGGCATCCCGGCGTTGTTGATCAGGATATCGATGGTGCCAAATGCCGCCTCGCCAGCGGCCACTGCGGCGATGATCGAATCGGCATCGGTCGCATCCATCTGGACGGCGCGCGCGCGTCCCCCGGAAGCCTTGATCTTGTCTGCCAGCGCCTCAAGCCGGTCGAGACGGCGGGCTGCAAGCACCACCGCCGCGCCCTGGCTGGCGAGCACTTCGGCAAAGCGTGCGCCAAGCCCGGAAGATGCGCCGGTGACAAGGGCGACCCGGCCGGTCAGGTCGGTCGAAGCGTTGGGCAGGGGGTATTCGCTCATGTCAGGACTCCCGGATGCGCCGAAATTCAATCGCGCGGTTAAATTGCACGATGCCTATTCAGGAGAGTAATGACAAGCCGTTCCCAAGCCCGTTCGTGTCGAGCGAAGGTATTATTGAGCCCTAAGCCGAAGCCGCCTCGACCACGTCGCGCAGGCGGTCCTTGCCGAACCACATCGCGTCACCCAGGAAAAAGGTCGGCACGCCAAAGGCACCGCGCGCCACGGCGCTTTCGGTGCTGGCCACCAGCGCGGCCTTGACCGCATCGTCCTGCACCAGTTCGCCCAAAGCCGACGCATCGAGACCGGCAGCGGCAACTGCGCCGGCCCAGACCTGCGGATCGTCGAGCTTCAGCCCGTCCTGCCACAGAGCAGAATACATCGTCTCGCGGTAGGCTGGGCCGCAGCCGAGCTGCTCGGCCGCCACCGCGCCGCGCATGGCGAGCAGGGTGTTGACCGGGAAATGCGGGTTGAACTGGAACCCAGTGACCCCGTGCCGATCCATGAACCGCTCCATCTCGAGCCGGTCATAGGCCACTTTGGATGCGACATGGCCATAGCTCATCATCGGCGGGCTGTTGCCGGTCGCCTTGAAAATTCCGCCGAGCAAGACCGGGACATAGCGGAACCGGACCTTACCCTGTGCTTCGATGGCCGGGATCGCGCGGTGGACGAACCACGAATTGGGTCCGCCGAAGTCGTAGAGAAATTCAATTTCGCGTGGCATTACCAAGTCTCCCCAAAGGGTCGGATTTCCTGTTCAAACGTCCAGGCCGACTTGGGCTGATTGTACAGCGCCCAGTACGCCTCAGCCACCGCCTCGGGCGGCATCAGCAAGTCAGGCTGGGCGGCCAGCGCTTCGGCCCCGATCCGCTCAGTCACCCGTGCCCGGACCCATTCGGTATCGACCCCGGCATCGATCACCAGATGCGCAACGTGAATGCCCTGCGGCCACAATTCGCGCGCGGCTGATTGGGCCATCGCGCGAAGGCCAGCCTTGGCGGCTGCGAAAGCAGCATAGCCGGAATTGCCGCGCAGGCCGGCGGTTGCACCGGTCACGAAGATCTTGCCATCGCCGCGCGGCAGCATGATCCGCGCCGCCTCTCGTACCGAGACGAACCCGGCAAAACAGGCCATTTCCCAGACTTTGCGGAACACCCGGTCGGTGGTTTCGAGCAGAGGGAACTGGACGTTCGCCCCGACATTGAACACCACCAGCGCGAGCGGAGCGATTGATTCTGCTTCTGCCAGAAAGGCCGCGACATCTTCTGGTTCGCGGGCATCTAGGCTGCGCCCGGTGACCGTGCCGCCCAGCAACGGGGCAAGCTTTTCAGCGTTGCGCCGTCCGGCGTGGACGGCAAATCCCTCGGCCGCGAACTTGCGAGCAATGCCTGCGCCAATGAAGTCACCGGCACCGATCACGGCGACCGATTTTACTGCCATCACTATTTCCTCTCTTGCGGGATCACCGCGACCGTAAGGCGAGCGATGCAGACGAGCTTCCCGGCCTCGTCCTCGATCCGGATCGACCAGACCTGGATTGTTCGTCCGACCGATTCAGGCCGTGCGGTGGCATAGACGTAGCCATCGTAGGCCGGGCGAATGTGGTTGGCGTTGATCTCCATGCCCACCCCGACCGAGGTTGCCCGATCAAGGCACCAACCTGCAGCAACCGAGCCGACAGTTTCCGCGAATGCCACCGAAGCGCCGCCGTGGAGCCGTCCGAACGGCTGGCGCGTGCGTTCGTTCACCGGCATCCGGGCAGTTATCCAGTCATCCCCGCAATCCGTAAACTCGATCCCGAGCCAACCGTTCATCGAGCCTTCGCCGCCGCGAGTCATCGCGCCGAGATCGGGACGCGTGCCGCCCCACCAAATGCCTGGCTTGCTCATGCTCTCGAACTATGGCGTAAGCGTGCAAGGTTGCAAGCGCGGGTCAAGCTGCTTCGGTCACCTTTTTCCCCGCCCTGACACCGTCATACAGAAACTCGCTGCCTTCCAGATCGGTATTGGGAATCTCGTCGCGTTCGGCCCAATAGTCCTGATTGTGCCGCCATTCGGGCTTGTCGCCGCGTTGGGGCAGGCTTTTCATGCCGCGCAGGAGATAGTTGGGGTTGAAATTATCCGCTTCGATCCAGTCGCCCAGCGGCATATTGTGATCCTCGTCGCGCAGCGCCACGTCGACCCGTTTGGCCCCCTTGGCATCCATATGTTTGAGCAGATTGCAGACGAAATCGCCCAACATATCGACCCGCAAGGTCCAGCTCGCCCGGAAATAGCCCATCACCCAGACCATGTTGGGCACGCTGGTGAACATCATCCCGCGATAGTTGACGGTCTGATGCCAATCGACTGGCTGGCCGTCGACCTCAAAGGGAATGCCGCCCATCATCAACAGGTTAAAGCCCGTCGCTGCGACAACGATGTCAGCCTCGATCTCGGTCCCACCCTTGGTGCGCACGCCGGTTGCGGTGAACGTCTCGATCTCATCGGTGACGACGCTGGCCTTGCCAGCTGCCACCGCCTGAAACAGATCCCCATCAGGGACAAAGGCCAGCCGCTGCTGCCAGATCCGGTAGCGCGGCGTAAAATGCGGCTCGAACTGGAAATCAGGCCCGGTATAGGCTTTGATCGCTTCCTGCAGCTCCGCCACGACCGCGTCGGGCTCGTCGACACAGCGGCGGCACAGCGCGTCCTGATCGTGCATGATCTGGGTACGAACCACGCGGTGGATCGTCGGTTCGTCGATTTTCCCGGCGCGAAGTTTGTCGGCCAGTTCGTTGACGTTGGGGCTGGCAAAAAAGTAGGTTGGAGAGCGTTGCAGCATCGTCACGTGCGCGGCTTTTTCGGCAAATGCCGGGATCACCGTCGCCGCAGTCGCGCCAGAGCCGATCACCAGGATGCGCTTGCCAGTATAGTCTGTCTTCGGGTCCCACAACTGAGCATGAATCAAAGTGCCCTTGTAGTCGGCCATTCCCGGCCAATCGGGCAGATAGGGCTTTTCGTGATCGTAATAGCCCTGGCACATCCACAGGAAGTTCGCGGTAAAGGTCACCTGCGCCCCATCGGTCTTGCGCACTGCTTCGACTGTCCAGAGATTGGCCTGGCTGTCCCAGGCTGCGCGGGTGATCCGGTGGCCATAGTGGATGTGTGAGCCGATCCCGTTTTCCTCAATCACTTCACCCATGTAGCGCAGGATCTCGGCCGCACTGGCGATCGGGGCATCGACCCATGGCTTGAACCGGTACCCGAAGGTGTAAAGGTCACTATCGGACCGGACACCGGGATACTTGTGGGTTTCCCATGTCCCGCCAAAGCTGTCCTTCATCTCAAGGATCGCGTAACTTTTACCGGGGCATTGATCCTGAAGGTGATAAGCCGAACCGATCCCGGAAATCCCGGCACCGACGATCAGCACGTCGATATGAGTGGTATCATGTAACGCGATTGCAGCGGCGGCGTTCATTGGCGAATCCTCTCCAGAATTTAACTGTGCGGTTAAACGCCTATTCGACCACTTTGTGAAGGGCGTAATTGACTCCGATCAACCTGCGGCGGCTGGGCATCGAGCCGGTCACGCCGGTTCCTGTTCAGGTGGGACGCTGCTGCCCGGCCCAAGCGGCAGTTGCATGTAAACCGTATCGAGCCAGCGACTGTGCTTGCGGCCGATGGCTTCGAGCCGCCCGGCCGGACTGAACCCCAGTGCGGCGTGGAGCGCGATGGAGGCCGGCTCGGCGCCGCCGATCACGGCGATCATCTGGCGAAACCGGCAGGCGGTTGCCGCTTCGATCAAGGCGCTCAACAAGGCTTTGCCGACACCTTGTCCGCGCCGGTTATGGCGGACATAGATGCTGTTTTCGCAAACGAACCGATAGGCTGCGCGGTCACGGAACTGGCTGGCATAGGCATAGCCGAGTAGTTCTCCATCGGAGCTAGCTGCGACAAGCCACGGCCAACCGGGCCCTTGAATTCTGGCCAATCGGGCTGCCATGTCAGCTTTATCGGGCGGGTCGATTTCATAGCTGGCGGTGCCGTGCCGCACATGATGGCCATAGATCGCTGTGATTTCAGCGACATCGGCTGGCGTGGCGGGGCGGAACTGCATCGCGAGCTGATATGCCCGATCTGATCGCCTGCGCCAAGCCGTGCTGCTTGGGCGTTGCATCGCTTGGCGGGCGCTCTAGAACCCCGGTCTGATGGCGCGCCGCAAAACCATTCCAGAGCCGACCAAGGCTGCCCAGACCTGCGTTATCGGCGCAGGGGCTGGCGGGTTGGCGCTGGCGGTCCGGCTACAGGCGGCCGGCATCAAAACAGTACTGATCGAAGCCCGCGAATCTGCGGGCGGGTTGATCCGGACCTGGCAAAAGGACGGCTTCACCTTTGAAGGCGGACCCGCTGCAATTGCCGATCCCGCTCCTTTGCGTGAATTGTGGAGCCTGACCGGGGACGATTTGGCCGACAGTCTGCAACTGCTTGATGTCAGCCCCAGCTGGCGCTGCAATTGGCCTGACGGGTCGGTGCTCGATCTGCCTGCTGACCCTGCCCAATTGGCCCGGATCGCACCAGACGATTTGGCCGGGTATGAAGAGTTCGCCAGCTGGTGCGCGATGAGCCGGGTGGCTGGCTGGCAACGGCTTTCCGAACAGTCGCAAGATGGTCCGCTGGCAGCACTGGAAATGATCCCGGCACTTTTCCGCCATCAGGGCTGGCGCAGCGCGGCGGGTCTTGCGGCGAGCATGGTCAAATCGGACAAACTGCGCGAGGCGCTGGCATTTTCCGTTCTCGAGGCCGGCGCCAATCCCTATGTCAGCGGCGCGCTGACCTTGCTGGGACAGCTACCTCCCGCAATCGGACCGGCCTGGTGGCCGCAAGGCGGGATCGGCAAGCTGGTCGAGGCGCTCACCCAGCGTTTCGTCAAGCTCGGCGGTGAGCTCAGGCTGCACGATCCGGTGATCCGGCTTCACACCGTCGGCAATCGCGTGTCCGAGGTCGAATGTGCCAGCGGCTGGCGCAGCGGGGTCTCGCAGATCGCCAGCAATGCCGATGTGGTCCACACCTATCGCGATCTGCTCAGCCAGACCCAGCGCGGCCCGGATATGGCCCGCAAGCTCACTGCCAAACGCTTTTCGCCCTCGGCCTTCACGGTCCATTTCGCACTCGAAGGGACCTGGCCCGGCATTCCGCATCGCACGGTCCTGTTCGGGCCGCGCTTCAAGGGGCTGTTCGACGATGTGTTCACTCATGGTGTGCTGCCGCAAGACCTGATGATCCTGCTGTCGCACCCGACCGTGACCGACGCCAGCCTGGCCCCGCCGGGCAAAAGCGTTTTTTCCGCCACGGTGCCGGTCGCCAATCTCGTCAAGCTGCCGCTCGATTGGGAAACCATCGGCAAGGTGCTTGAACAGCGCATTCTGGCCGAAGTCGGGCGGCGGCTGGTGCCCGATATTGCAGACCGGCTGATCGCCCGCTTCCATACCTCCCCGCGCGACCTGGCGCTCGATTTCAACGCCTGGGCCGGGGCCGGGTGGAGCCTTGAGGCAACCCCGACGCAGTCCGGCCCGCTCCGCCCGCATCACCGCGACGGCAAACTTCCCAACCTGTTCCTCGTCGGCGCAGGCACCCACCCCGGCGCAGGTCTTGCAGGCGTGCTGGCCAGTGCCAAGGCGACTGCCGGTTTGATGCTGGAGACAAAGAGTTGAAACGCCTCGCGGTTTATTGCGGTTCGGCCACCCCGGCTGATCTGCGCTATATCGAACTCGCCGCTGACGTCGGCCGGACGCTGGCGCAGCGCGGCATCGGCGTGGTTTACGGCGGCGGGCGGCTCGGGTTGATGGGAGCGGTCGCAACCGCGGCGCTGGAGGCTGGCGGTGAAGTGATCGGTGTGATCCCCGAAGCGCTGGTCAGCGGCGAGGTCGCCAACCACGATTGCACCGAGCTGATCGTAGTCAAAGACATGCACGAGCGCAAAGCTGCCTTTACCCGGCTGTCCGATGGCTTCGTGACGATTCCGGGCGGGGTCGGCACGATGGATGAGCTGTGGGAAGCAGTCAGCTGGGCGCAGCTGGGCTATCACGCCAAGCCGGTCGGGCTGCTCAATGCGCTGGGCTTTTTCGACCATTTGATCGCTTTCAACCATCATATGATTGAGGTGGGCTTCATCCGGCCCGCACATCAGGGGATCATCATTGCCGAGCCCGAGCTTGACCTGCTGCTCACCCGGATGGCTGCGCATGAGCCGCACCAGCCGATCTTCGGGATGAAAACGTCGGAGTTGTAACGACGGGCCGCACGGCTTAGGGGCACGCCGATGAACAGCTATCCCGCCCCCGCGCTTGCCCGTGTTGAGGAATTGACTGCTGCTGCGGCTGCCGATCCGGCTCGCGCGATCTCGTTTCAGGGCGCGCCGGGGTGCAACGGGCACCGCGCTGCGCTGGAATTCGATCCGGCCTGCCTGCCTTTGCCGTGCTTCAGCTTTGAAGACGCGATCGATGCGGTGCGCGAAGGGCGGGCCGGCAAGGCAATCATTCCGATCGAGAATTCGCAGCACGGCAGGGTCGCCGATATTCATTTTCTGCTGCCTGAAAGCGGACTGTTCATCACGGCCGAGCATTTCGTGCCGATCTCTTACGCGCTGATGGCGCTGCCAAACGGGGATGGCGGTGATGGGCCCTTCGCTGCGGCCTACTCGCATCCTCAGGCGCTCGGCCAGACGAGACTTTATCTGCGCGCCCGCGGGATTGTGCCGATGGCCTATGCCGACACTGCCGGGGCTGCGGCCCATGTGGCAGAGCTGGGCGATCCATCGGCCTGCGCGGTTGCTCCGCCGATTGCGGCGGGGCTTTATGGCCTTAGGATCGTTGATGATGGAATCGAAGACTCACCCGATAATACCACCCGCTTCGTGGTGCTGGCGCGCGAGCCGCTCGAATCCGCCGCGTTGACCGGCCGGACTGCGATGACGACATTCGTGTTCGAGGTGAAGAATATCCCCGCTGCGCTTTACAAAGCGATGGGCGGGTTTGCGACCAACGGTGTCAACATGACCAAGCTGGAAAGCTATCAGAAGGGGGCGAGCTTTGCCGCGACGACTTTTTTTGCCGATATTGTTGGCGCCCCCGGCGATCCGGCAGTCGACCGCGCGCTCGAAGAACTGGCGTTTCACTGCAAGGAACTGCGCTTGCTCGGCAGCTATCCGCAGGAATTGGTTCGCGGTTAAAGTAATTTCTCTGGCTTGCCCCGATGCTTGCGGCGTGCCACCACTGTTCTCGTGTCGACTAAACCGCCGGTCATCGATGGAGCCACTGCCGCCCAGGATGCCGCGCGCGATTGGCAGGCGGTGCATGGCGATCCCTCGATCCAGTTCATCCCGACTACTGTCAAAATTCCACCGCAAGAGACTCCGGGCTGGATGAAAGCCATCGGCGAGGTTCTGAAGTTCATATTCGAGCCGATTGGCAAGGCGCTCGGCCTGTCCTGGCCGGTGCTGCAATGGGTCCTGATCGGGCTGGTGGTCCTGATCGTGCTCTACGCGCTGGTGCGGTTCCTTGAGCCAGCGCTGCAAGGGCGGCTAAGGCGTTCCAAGGTCGCGGCGGTGGCCGATCCGGGCTGGGTTCCCGATCAGACCGAAGCGCTGGCCTTGCTTGAAGATGCCGATCGGCTGGCCGGTGAGGGCAAGTTTGATGAAGCAACCCATCTGCTGCTGCAACGCTCGGTCCAGCATATTGCCGCTGCTCGCCCGGCCTGGGTACAAAAGGCCAGCACCGCGCGCGAAATCGCGGCGCTGGACGGATTGTCTGATGGCGCCCGAAGCACTTTTGGCCTGATCGCCACCCGGGTCGAGCGCAGCCTGTTCGCGCTCAGGGCCTTGGGCGCGAAGGATTGGCAGGCCGCGCGTGAGGCCTACGCCCGCTTTGCGCTCGAACGGATCGAGGCATGAGCGCCCGCGCCCCCAGTCCGTTTACACCCCGCGCCGCGTTGGGGTTGGTGCTGTTCGGAGCGCTGTCATTCGTGCTGCTGCTGTGGATGATCGGCACCGGGATCGGCGATTCCGGGCCGGGGGCGAGCGGCGGTCATGCCATGGGCAAGGGCCTCAATGGTTATGCCGCGCTCAGCGCCTACCTGAAGAAGCGCGGCTATGATGTATCAGCAGTTCAATCGCGCGCGGCGCTGGGGCGGTCAGGGCTGTTGATTCTGACTCCGCTTCACGAAGCGAGTGCGGAAGAACTGCAAGAGGTCGTCAACAACCGCCGTCAGGCCGGTCCGACGATTGTGGTGGTGCCCAAATGGCGGGCGATTGCGCTGCCGCGCAAGACGATCAAGGTCAAAGAGGGCTTCGTCCAGCTGGTCGGTACCGACATGCCAGACTGGAAGGGCTTTTACGTCGAAATCAGGCTGAACGGCGGCGCGCTCAAGACCGGACCGCGTCCTGGCGGATGGGAGGCAAGCGGCCTTACCGGCGAATTGCCGAACCCCGAAAAGGTTATCTCAGGCGATGGGAAATACGTGATCCCCTTGGCGATGGGGCAGGGGACCGGGCAAATCCTCGCCGGATATATGTCGGACGGCGGCGACTATCCAAAGTTGCGGCGGCAGACCGTCCGCTATGATGAAGGCGAGCTTGAGGAAGACCCGGTGATCCAGTATCCTGTGGTGTTCGTATTCGATGCCGATCTGTTCAACAATTACGGGATGAGCCGCGAGCCCAATGCGCGCCTCGCCGAACAGATCATTCGGGCCTCGCTCGACGATGGTGACAAGTCCGTTGCGTTCGATCTGACATTGGTCGGCTATGGCCGGTCACCCAGTCTGCTGACCTTGGCCTTTACCCCGCCCTATCTCGCCGCGACGCTGTGCCTGTTGCTGACCGCAGCCGTGGCGCTGTGGCGGGCCTATCGCCGGTTCGGGCCGGCACTGCTGGCAGGCCAAGCGATTGCCTTTGGCAAGCGGGCGCTGGTGAGCAATTCCGCCGGGCTGATCCACCGGGCGCGGCGGCTGCATTTGCTGGGTGCGCCCTATGCCGATGCCGCGCGTGAGCGACTGGCCAAATCTTTGGCGCTTCCGGCCCGCTTGGACCACCAGTCTGCCGATGCCGCGATTGACCGCGCGCTGGCGGCCCGCTCACCTGGTTCCGCCCCGTTTTCTGCCGTCGCCGCCAACTTGCGCGCGGCCCGCAAACCCTCTGACCTGCTGCGCGCCGCGCGGCAGCTCCATGCGCTGGAAAGGACCCTGACGCGATGAGCGACAAAGCAATGACCCTGGCTGAGGTCAGCCAACTGGCCGCCCAGATCCGGGGGCAGGTTGGCAAGGCGATTGTCGGCCAGACAGAAACCATCGATGCCTTGTTGGTCGCCTTGCTGGCACAGGGACACGTGCTGCTTGAAGGACCGCCGGGAACCGCCAAGACCTTCCTGGCACAGTGCTTTTCGGCCAGTCTTGGGCTTGAGTTCAAGCGAATCCAGTTCACTCCTGATCTGATGCCGGGGGACATTCTGGGATCGAACCTGTTCAACTTTCAGACCAGCCAGTTCACTCTGACCCGCGGCCCGATCTTTACCGAACTGTTGCTGGCCGATGAAATCAACCGCACCCCGCCCAAGACCCAGGCCGCATTGCTTGAGGCAATGCAGGAACGCCGGGTGACTTTGGACGGCAAGAGCCATGCCCTGCCGGACAATTTTCTGGTGGTGGCGACCCAGAATCCGATCGAGAGCCAGGGGGTCTATCCATTGCCCGAGGCGCAGCTCGACCGGTTCCTGTTCAAGCTGCTGGTGCCCTATCCGAGCGCCGCCGAAGAGGCGAAGATCGTCGCGACCTTTGGCCTGCAGGCAGGTCCGCCACGCGCTGCCGACATGGGGATCGCCCAGGTCGCCGATGCCAAGGTGATTGCGGCGGCGGCCAAGGCGGTCAAGACCGTAACTCTGGCCGAAAGCGTGATCGACTATGTCGTCCGGCTGGTCCGGGCGACCCGCGATAGCGCCGATCTGGCATCCGGGGCCAGCCCGCGCGCCGCTGTGTTGCTCGCCAATGCCGCCCGCGCCCGCGCTGCGCTCGAAGCGCGCGACTATGTCCTGCCCGACGATGTGAAAGCGCTCGCCACGCCGGTACTGCGCCACCGCCTGCTGCTGTCCCCGGCGGCCGAAATCGAAGGAAAGCAGGTTGAGGCCCTGGTGGCCGAACTGGTCGAAAGCACCGAGGCTCCGCGCTGATCCCCCGCGCCGCCTTGATCCCGACCGGCCGGGCCGCGCTGTTGATCGCGGCGGCGGCTCCGGCGGCGTTGCTGATTGCGGTGCTGTCGCCAGCAAACTGGGCGGCGGCTCCGGCGCTCGGGACCTTGGTGTTGGGCCTGGTCCTGGTCGATGCGCTGCTGGCGGGGCGCTTGCTGCGGCTCGAACTGACCAGCGATCCCGATGTCGAAGTGGGGGAGCAAGGCTGGGTGCAGCTCTCCGCCGGGTTCGGCAAGGGCCTGCGCAGCCGCGCCGATTGCGCGCTCGCCGCCGATCTGCGGCTGTTGCCCGGTGGGCGGACCGAGGCGGAGCTGGAACCCGGTGAGAGCGGCGATTGGCAGAGCCAGATCGATTTTCGCCCGACCCGGCGCGGGACCGGAGAGATCGAGCAAGTCTGGCTGCGCTGGACTGGTCCGCTCGGGCTGGGCGCGCGGCAGGTCACCAGGGATGTCGGCCAGGCGGTGCGGGTCTGGCCCAACCTTGCTCCGGTCCGCTCTCCGGCCTTGCAAACCTTTCTGAAAGACGCACAATTCGGAGTGATGGCACGGCGGATGCGCGGCGAGGGGACCATGTTCGAAGCGCTGGCAGAGTTCGAACCCGGGATGGACAAGCGCCGGATCGACTGGAAAGCCAGCGCCCGCCATTCGCACCTTTATGCCAAGGAATATGAGGCCGAGCGCAACAACCAGATCGTCTTCGCGTTCGATTGCGGGGCAGCGATGTCTGAACCGGTCGGCGGCTTGCCGCGAATCGACCGCGCGGTTTCGGCTGCACTGGCAACGGCTTTTGTGGCGCTCAAGGGTGGCGATCGGGTGGCGCTGTTCGGGTTCGCCGGACGGCCCGAAGTGTTCACGCCGTTCGCGGTCGATGCGCGCGATTTCCCGCGGCTCCACCGCGCGGCGGCCCGGCTGGACTACCACGCACAGGAGCCCAACTTTACGTTGGCGCTGGCAACCCTGGCGGGCCGCCTCAAACGCCGCAGCCTGATCGTGGTGTTTTCCGATTTCACCGATCCGACCAGTGCCGAACTGATGGTCGAAAGCATCGCGCGGCTGGCCGGTCGCCACGTCGTGCTGTTCGTAACCATGCAGGACGAGGAACTGACCGGCATGGCCACTGCTGCGCCGGACGATCTGCAAAACCTTGCCATGGCGGTCAGCGCCGATATGCTGCTGCGCCAGCGCGCGCTGGTGCTGGGCAAGCTGCGCCAGATCGGGGTCGATGTGCTGGAGGCCCCGTGGGACCGGATCACCGCGCGGCTGCTCGATTCTTACCTCTCGATCAAGCGCAAGGGATCGATCGGATGAGGGAGACAAGCTGATGGCCCTGTTCCCGGCCCTGCGCGGCGGCGGCGAAATCGAAGCGGCAATCGAGGCGGTTGCGTTGCGCTCTGACCGGTTCCGGCAAGAGCGCGAGCGTGACTGGAAACGGCTCGAACTGATCGTCACCCGCATGGAAAAAGGGCGGATCGGGCGCCTTTCGGACCAGGATCTGCTCGAACTGCCGGTGCTCTATCGCACTGTTGCCTCCAGCCTGTCGGTCGCGCGGGAAACCTCGCTCGATGCGGCAACTCTGGCTTACCTGGAAAGCCTGGTCCAGCGGGCCTGGTTCCTGGTCTATGGCCCGCGCACCACGCTGTGGGGCTGGCTGCGGCGGTTTTTCGGCGGCGAATGGAGCCGTGCGGTCCGCTCGATCTGGCCCGAAGTGCTGGTCGCTTTTGCGTTGATGGTTGCCGGGACTTTTGTCGGCTGGATGCTGTGCGTCCAGGACCCCGATTGGTATTTCACCTTTGTCTCGCCCGATCTGGCCGGAGAGCGGGTGCCGGGGGCCAGTGCGGAGGCCTTGCGGGCCGGACTGTTTGGCAAGACCAACGAAGATGGCCTCGCTATTTTCGCCGCCAGCCTGTTCAGCCACAACTCCAGCGTCTCGATCCTGTGCTTTGCGCTCGGGTTTGCGTTTGGCGTGCCGACCCTGATGCTGCTGGTCCAGAACACCGCGATGCTGGGGGCGATGCTGTGGCTCTATCATGGGCAGGGACTCGATTACGAGATTGCCGGATGGCTGGCGATCCATGGCACGACCGAGCTGTTCGCGATCCTGCTGGCAGGTGCTGCCGGGCTGCATATCGGCAGATCGATGGCTTTTCCCGGCACCCAGACCGTGCTGGGTGCAGCAGCGGCGGCCGGGCAGCGTGCGGCCGTGGTGATGGCCGGGGTGGTGTTGATGCTGGTCTGCGCCGGGATCCTCGAAGGGTTCGGGCGGCAACTGGTTGACGTGACAGAAACACGGCTGATGATCGGCGGCGGGATGCTGGCATTCTGGTTGGCCTATTTCTTTCTGTTTCGCCGTGTTCCGCCGGGCAGCGAGCACGCATGAACGTGACGGTTTCTGCTCGCAAGGACCCGCGCCGGGTGCTGATCACGCCCGAAGGGATTGCCTTGCCGATCAAGCTGGCCAGCCGGGGCAGCCGGTTTGGTGCACTGCTGATCGATCTGCTGATCATCGCAGCCTCGATCATCGCCGTGACTTTGGCGCTGGTCTTTATCGCGCGCGGGGTTGCGCCTGATCTGTTCAACAAAGTCGGCAAGGATGACGCGCAAATCCCGGCCGCGATCGAATTCCTGATTATTGTCTACATCGTCATCTCCTTTCTGTTCCGTTATGGCTATTTCCTGTTCTTCGAACTCGGGCCGCGCGGCGCGACACCGGGCAAGCGGATGACCGGGATCCGGATCGCAGCGCGCGACGGTGGGCGGCTCTCGACCGAAATGGTGCTGGCCCGCAATCTTGTCCGCGATATCGAGATTACCTTACCGCTCGCAGCGTTGTTCTCGCTCGGCAGTGATGAAAGTCTGAGCAAATGGCCGATGGCGGCGTGGCTGCTGGTCTTCGCGCTGTTCCCGTTCTTCAACCGCGACCGGTTGCGGGCAGGCGATCTGATCGCGGGCACCTGGGTGCTCGAAGCGCCCCGGAAAAAGCTGGAGGCGGCGATGTCAACCGGGCAAGCCGCAGCGACCGGTACGAGTTATACCACCGGTGTATCCTACAAATTTGGCGATGATGAACTTGCGATCTATGGCGAATACGAATTGCAAACGCTCGAGCGGGTGCTGCGCGAAGACCGAAATGAGGCGATGCTGGCCGTCCACGAGGCGATCTGCCGGAAACTGGGCTGGAGCCCTGGCACAGGCGATGAACGCGCGTTCCTCGAGGCCTATTACACCCAGCTACGGGCCCGGCTCGAGGCCGGGATGCGGATGGGCAAGCGCAAGGCCGACAAGTTTGCTCACGGTGGAGGTTAAGCTCCCCCGTGAGCAATTGATCGGGCCTAGTTCCGGAAGCTTTGCGAACGCAGCAGCTGCACACTGATCGTGCGGCGATACTTGTCGCGATCAGCCGATCCTGCCTGCAGTTGCGCTTCGGTCAGTTTGAGATGGTCCTGGGTCAACCTGTTGCGCCGTTCTGATTCGGCTGGATCGGCAAAGGTCTTGAACCGGTTGACCAGATAGACATCCGGTTCGCCAGCACGTTTGTGCGGATTGGTCAGCACTTCGTAACTCGTGATCCAACCCTGCGATTTGGCAAATTCCCGCTCGGCGCGCCACTCGCTCGCCAGATAATTTGCATATTCGCGGCCATGGCCGGGTTCGACTGTGATTGCCGCAACCGTCACATAATCGCTGCCGACCATGGGTGACGATTGAGCGAGCGCGAGTGTCGAAAAGGCCAGCGCAAGGCCAGCTGCGGGCAAGGCCGCGCGTCGTGTCAGTTTCATGTGTTACCCTCCTGAACGGCTGGCCCACGCAACCATTTGCGTGCGGCGTGCCGCAATCTCGGAGTCGGGCGACCCAGTTTAAGCCGGCGCCAAGAAGGAAAAGCTATGCCTGTTGGGAAGGCGAGTCAAATCAGGGTTAACGCGCCTAAAGCTTGGGTTCGATTTTGGGCGCAGGGGCAGTTTCCGGCGGGGTGACGGGCGCTGGCGCAAGCACTTTGGGCGGTGCAATTCCTCCCGGTCCATCATCGCGGAAGATCGCAACTTCTTTCAGTCCGTCGCTGTTGGCCCGCGCGCGGTACATCCCCGGCGTATTGAATGAGAACACCGCTTGCCCATCGGGCGTGACCACAATCACCCCGCCATCGCCGCCCATTTCACCTGTCTCCAGCATCACTGTGTCGGCGGCGACCTGCGCGCTTTCGCCGGTGAAGCGAAGCCGCGCGCAAATCTCATGCGCGACACCTTCACGGATGAAGAATTCGCCCGTCCCGGTCGCAGAAATCGCGCAAGCCCGGTCATCGGCATAGGTTCCTGCGCCGATCACCGGAGCATCGCCGATCCGGCCCCAGCGCTTGCCGGTCAGTCCTCCGGTCGAGGTCGCGGCGGCGACATGGCCCTCGCTGTCAACCGCAACCGCGCCCACCGTGCCATACTTGTGGTCAACATCGTAGGCCGAGAGCTTCTGGGCTTTCAGTTTCTGCAGCTGGTCCCAGCGTTCCTGAGTGTAGAACCACGAGGGTTCGACTTCCAGTATGCCATTTGCCCTCGCGAACTGCTCGGCCCCTTCGCCGGTCAGAAACACGTGCGGACCCTTCTCCATCACTGCGCGGGCGGCGAGCACCGGATTCTTGGTCCGGGTCAGCCCGGCCACCGCTCCGGCCTGCCGAGCGCGTCCGTCCATGATCGCTGCATCGAGCGAGTTGGTCCCGTCCCAGGTGAACACCGCCCCGCGGCCGGCATTGAAATGCGGATCGTCCTCCATCGTGATGACCACTGCGGTCACTGCATCGAGCGCCGTGCCACCGCGTTCAAGCACGGCAATCCCTGCGGCGAGCCCCCGGTCGAGCGCGGCGCGGTATTCGGCTTCCTTTTCGGGCGTCATCGCTTCGCGGCTCATCGTCCCCGCCCCGCCGTGGATCGCGATCGACCAACGGACCGGTTTGGGTGGGGCCGGATCGGCAACCACCTGCGCGGCGGCAGGCAGGGCGATCAGGGCGAAAGTCAGGGCCAACAGGCGCAGCAGGGTTGCAATCATGCGGCCGGACATAGCAGAAGGTAGGCATGAGTGACTATACCGTCCGCGAAGACGATCTGGCCGGCCCGGAAATCGCCGCGCTGCTGCAACTGCACCTGGATGAGATGCATCGGTGGTCTCCGCCCGAAAGTGTTCATGCGATGCCGCTCGAACGGCTGCGGGCACCGGACGTGACATTCTTCGCTGCATGGGCAGGCAGGGATCTGGCTGCTTGCGGAGCGATCAAGCAGATTGATTCAAGACAAGGCGAACTAAAATCAATGCGCGCCAATCCGGCTTGGCGCGGCAAGGGTGCTGGCAAGGCAGTGTTGCTTCATTTGATCGAAGTCGCCCGGCAACGCGGCTACATCCGGCTGAGTCTGGAAACAGGCGTGCCGGACGATTTTCTGCCGGCGCGGCAGCTTTATCTGAGCCACGGCTTCACCTTCTGCGGCCCGTTCGGTGACTATCACCTTGATGATTTCAGCGTGTTTATGACCCGGACCCTCTAGAAACCACGTTCGCGGCCGACTGTTCGGCACCCAAGCTGACCGAGAACGGCAAGACCGCGTGTGTGACAACCCGCTGATCTGAATGAAGCGGCGGAATCGAAAGTTAGCAGGGTTGGCTTTGCCGGGAGGCTCCTATAGGCGCGAGGAATGATCCTGCGTTCAGCCAAATTTGCCGACATTCCCGCGTTGTCGCGGCTCGCGACCGAAAGCTTCGTGGCCAAGTTCGGACCGCTCTACAAACCAGCCGATCTGACCGTGTTTCTCGAAGACATGCTGTCTGAACGGGTAATCGCGCAAGAGCTGGCCAATCCGGAACGGGTCTACCGGCTGGCCGAAGCCGGGGGTGAGCTGCTGGGTTATTGCAAGATTGGCCTTTCTTGCGGCTTTCCAGAGGATGCCCGCGGTAACCGGGTGATGGAGTTGAAACAGCTCTACACGTCGTCTGCCGCGACCGGGCAGGGGATCGGAACGCTGCTGATGGACTGGGCAATGGAGCAGTTTCGCAGCCACGGGGCGGACGAGGTTCAGCTTTCGGTCTTCGCTTATAACGACGGGGCGCACCGTTTTTACCAGCGCTATGGGTTTGAGAAGGTGGCCGACATTACCTTCCAGGTCGGCGAGCAACATGATCCCGAATTCCTGTTCGCGCGGATGCTGTGAGGATTTGATCGGATTTCAGCCGAGCGGGCTAGGCGTGCGCAGCCCGCACGCCTATATCGCTTCGCATGTCATCAATCAGACCCTGGCGCGATATCGCGCGACGTGAGTGCCGCCAGATCATGGTCGGCAAGGTGCCGGTCGGCGGCGGCGCGCCGATCACCGTCCAGACCATGACCAACACGCTGACCAGCGATGCCTCGGCAACTATCGACCAGATTCGCCGCTGCGAAGAAGCCGGGGCCGACATTGTCCGGGTCTCGTGCCCCGATATCGAGAGCACCGC
>CALMBN010000161.1 GCA_937860195.1 uncultured Novosphingobium sp. | reverse complement strand
GCCGGCCCAGAATGAATAGCGGACCGTATCCGGAATTCCGCCGCTCGCCGCATCGTTGGACACGCCCCAGTGCTCGAGCAGATATGGGAACAATGAACCAACCACCGCGCCTGCGCCGATAAAGGCGGTCTGCACGGCGTATCCGGCGGTGTGCTGGTCCTTGCGCAGCATATCACCGACAAAGGCCCTGAACGGCTCCATCGAGATGTTGAGGCTGGCGTCGAGCGTCCACAGCAGCACTGCGGCCATCAATAGTGCCGAGCTGAATGGCATCAACAGCAGCGACAAGGCCGCCAGAACTGCCCCGGCGAGGAAATAGGGCCGCCGCCTCCCCAGCTTGCCGAGCCAGGTCCGGTCGCTCATATGGCCAATGATCGGTTGAACCAGCAAGCCGGTCAGCGGTGCCGCAACCCACAGCGCGGGGAGATCGTCGAGGCTGGAGCCGAGCGACTGGAACACCCGGCTCATATTGGCGTTCTGCAACGCAAAGCCGATCTGGATGCCGAAAAAGCCGAAGCTGATATTGGCAAGGCCTGTCCAGTTCTGGCGCGGTTTTTCCATGGTCTGCATCCCTCTCCCCTGATTGCGGCGTGGGGTTGCATGGCGGCGGGGCGGGGGCAAGAGGCATACGAATACGTTGAGTCTTCAAGCCCCTCCCCGTTGGGGAAAAGCTATTTACCCCGCCGTGCTCTTTCGTACCACCAGTCTGGCCGGGATCGTCTGGTCCGGCGCGGGGCGGTCTTCAATCTGGGCGAGCAGGCTTTCGACCAGCAGTTCGCCGCCCAGATTGAGGTCCTGCATGAGGGTGGTCAGCGGCGGGCTGGTCAGGCTGGCCGCCGGGATATCGTCAAAGCCCATTACTGCAATGTCCTGCGGCACCTGCTTGCCGGAATCGTTCAAGGCATGGATCGCGCCGACCGCGATCAGATCGCTCGCAGCGAAGACTGCATCGAACTGGATGCCTTTCGCCAGCAGCGCCAGAATCGCCGCGCGGCCATCGCCTTCGCTGGACAGCGCATCGATCTGCAAGGCCGGATCGACGACCTGCGCTGCGGCTCCTAAAGCCGCGCAAAGCCCACGATAGCGTTCGGCGAATTCGGGATAGTGCTCATCGGCCTGACCCAGGAAGGCGATCCGTTTGCGCCCCAGCGCGAGCAGATGTTCCCCTGCCTGCCGCCCCGCGCCGAAATTGTCAGAGCCGACCGTAGCCCCGATATTGTCCTCGCCGACCGAGCCCCAGCGGACGAACTCGGTGTCGCTTGCCACCAGTTGACTGAGCCGCTCGGTGTAGAGCGTATAATCGCCATAGCCGAGCAGGATCAGTCCGTCGGCCCGGTGACTGTCCTGATAGCGGACGTGCCAATCGTCCTCCATCTTTTGGAATGAGATCAGCAGATCGAGCCCGCGGTTGGCGCTGGCCCGGGTGATCGCGCCCAGCATGGCGAGGAAGAACGGGTTGATGTTGGCGCCATCGGGGGTCGGATCCTCGAAGAACAGCAGCGCGATGGTGTTCGAGCGCTGCGAGCGCAGCGAAGAGGCGTTCTTGTCGACCGAATAATTCAGCTCGCGCGCAATCGCTTCGATCCGTTGGCGAGTGGTAAGGCTGACCGATTTTGAACCGCGCAAGGCCCGGCTGACCGTCGGTTGCGAGACCCCGGCCAGATAGGCGATGTCGAAACTCGTCGGTTTGGTGGAGCGCTTGCGGCCCATCCTGTCCTCCCGTTGCGGGTGAGCCTAGGGCTTTGTTCTGTGCCCTGCAATCGGCCCCGGCGGTCAGGCCAAAACCGTTGCTTGTGGGCCACAGGCAGACCTATGCATAAAATGGGTATACGTATGCCATCTATCGGCATTGCCCCTGTGCGCCTTATTCACAAGGCCAGATGCAGGGGAGAGGGCAACAACTCCTTCCTTGTGGACTGGGTCTGAACGCCGGGACCCCCGAATTTCCGGCAAGGTTTTAGGGAGAGTGCATCGTGTCGCTTCGCACCAAGATTCTGGGTGGCCGTGGGGTTTCGGCCCTGGCTATCGCCATTTCCGCCATCGTGCTGCCAAGCGCAGCCTATGCGCAAGACGCTGCTCCGGCTGAGGATGAAGCCGGCAACGAAATCATCGTAACCGGGTTCCGCGCCAGCCTTGAAAGCGCGGTCAACGAGAAGAAGAAATCGAACCAGATCGTCGAATCGGTTTCAGCCGAAGACATCGGCAAGCTGCCAGATAGTTCGATCGGCGAATCGATTGCGCGCCTGCCAGGCCTGACCTCGCAGCGCATTTCCGGCCGGGCCGGCTACATCTCGGTGCGCGGATTTGGTCCGGACTTCTCCAGCACCCTGCTCAATGGTCGTCAGCAGACGTCGACCAATGACAACCGCGGGATCGAATTTGACCAGTACCCTTCGGAAATCGTCAGTGGCGTCAACGTCTACAAGACTCCGTCAGCCAGCCTGGTCGGCCAGGGGCTGGTCGGTACGATCGACATCCGCACCGTCCGTCCGCTCGATTCCAAGAAGGTCGTGGCTTTTGGCGCGCGCGGTTCTTATGCCGATCTGGGCAAGCTCAACGCCGGTTCGAAAGACAAGGGCTATCGCCTGTTTGGAACCTATATCGATCAGTTCGCAAATGACACGGTCGGCCTCGCCGTCGCGGTGTCTTATTCGAACGAGCCCTATCAGACCGAGGAATTCGAAGCCTGGGGCTATGCCGACGGACCTGGCGGCAACAAGATCATCGGCGGGATCAAGCCGTTCGTGACATCGTCCGATCTTGAGCGTCTGGGGGTCAACGCCACGCTGCAAATCAAGGCCAGCGATTCGCTGACCCTGACCTTTGACGGGTTCTATTCAGACTTCAACGACACCAACATCAAGCGCGGGATCGAACTGCCATTGGCATGGTCAGGCGCCGCGCTTTCGCCTACTGGCCGCGAAATCTCAAATGGCCAGATCGTTGGCGGGACTTTCTCGGGCGTTGAAGGAGTGGTCAACAACCACAACTTCGTCCGCAAGGCCAACCTCTATTCGGGCGGCTTCAACGCCGACTATCACGGCGATGATGGCTGGAACGCACGGTTCGACGTCAGCTTCTCGAAGACCGACCGCAACGAACTGATCGTCGAATCAAACGCGGGAACCGGCCCCGGTGGCGGCAACGGCGCAACTGATACGCTGACCTTCGTTTCGGGCCCGAACGGCACCAATTTCACTTCGCACGTGCTCGATTATTCGAACCCGAACACGATTCTGCTGACCGACCCGCTGGGTTGGGGTGGCGGCGCACCGGGTGGCCGCCAGCATGGCTACTACAACAACCGTATCGTCGAAGACGAGCTGTGGCAGTATCAGGTTGAAGTCGAGAAGGAATTCGATGGCGGCTTCGTCAAGTCGGTCCAGTTCGGCATGGATTACGTCAACCGCGACAAGTCGCTGGTGCCGGACGAATACTTCCTCCAGCTCTCGGGCGGCCTGCTCTCTGCGCAGGTTCCAAGCCAGTATTTGCTGGCGCCGACCAACCTTGATTTCCTCGGCCTTGGATCGATGATTTCCTATAGCCCGCTGGCGCTGCTTGAAGGCGGGGTCTATTCGAAGATACCCAATACCGGCACCGATGTTCTGTTCAAGAGTTTCACGGTCAAGGAAGACCTGATGACGCTTTATGGGCAGGTCAACATTGAGCACGAAATGGGCGGAGCAGTTCTGACCGGCAATGTCGGGGTCCAGGCGATCAACACCACCCAGAAGTCGACCGGTTATGTAACGTCACCGACTGGCCCGGTGTTGCGCAATCTTGGGGATAGCTACTGGGATGTTCTTCCCAGCATGAACCTCTCGCTGCGGCTTGATAGCGGCCTGGTGTTCCGGTTCGGTCTGGCCCGTGAAATCCAGCGGCCGCGGCTTGACGATATGCGGGTCAACTTCTCGTTCGGGGTCAGCCCGACCGAGTTGATCGTGACCGGCAGCGGCGGCAACCCCTCGCTGCGCCCCTATCGGGCCACCGCGGCTGACTTCAACATCGAAAAGTATTTTGGCACCAAGGGTTATGTGGCCGCGCAGTTCTTCTACAAAAAACTGCACAACTACATCTACACCGCCGAAGCACCGTTCGATTTCACCGGGTTCCCGGTCATCGATCCAGGCTATGCCTTCAGCTATCAAGGCCGGATCAGCCAGCCGATCAACGGTAAGGGTGGCGAGATCTATGGCATCGAACTGGCCAGCACGTTGCCGGTTGGAGAATTCGTTCCCGTCCTTAAGGGCTTCGGCCTGACCGGCGGGGTCAGCTATACCAAGTCGAAGATCCAGCCCGATCCCGGCTCGCCCGCCAGCGACATTCCCGGCTATTCGCGCTGGGTTGCCAACGGCACTGCCTATTACGAAATCGGTGGTTTCTCGATCCGCGGTTCGGTCCGTTATCGTTCAACCTTCCTGGGTGATTTCTCGGGCTTCGGGGCTCAGCGCATCCGCCGCCGGGCGCTTGCCGAAACGATCATCGATGCACAGGTCGGCTATGATTTCCAGACCGGCAGCGCGCTTGAAGGTCTGTCGGTGTTCGCGCAGGGGCTCAACCTGACCAACGAGCCGTTCGTGGCAATCAATCCGGGTGCCGAATTGCAGGTCATGAACCACCAGAACTATGGCCGCCGCTTCATGGCTGGCTTCACCTACAAGTTCTGACATCATGAGGGAGGCGGGGTTCCGGACCGGGACCCCGCCGGCCACAGCCTTGCCGGAATGTTACTGGTGGGGCTAGTTTCATCCCGACCGAAAGGGAGGATGCCCCGTGCCAACCGATAGTGCGAACAGGATCGTCATTGTCGGCGGGGGAACCTCCGGCTGGATGACTGCTGCCGCCCTTGCGCGGTTTCTGGACAAAAGCTGGCAGATCACGCTTGTCGAAAGCGATGAGATCGGCACGATCGGGGTGGGTGAGGCGACCATTCCGATGGTTCGCCTGTTCAACCAGTCGCTCGGGATTGATGAGGCCAGCTTTATGGCGGCCACCCAGGGCAGCTACAAACTGGGGATCCGGTTCGAAGGCTGGGGTGGCTTCGATGATAGCTATATCCATGCCTTCGGGCTGGTTGGCCGCGGCCTTGGATTGCTGCCATTTCAGCATTACTGGCTAAGGGCAAGGACCGAAGGGCTGGCCGGTCCGCTGTCGGACTATGTGCTGAATGCTTTGGCAGCGGCAGAAAACCGGTTCGCTCATGTCGAGCGCAAGCCGGACAGTCCCCTGCCGCCGATGCCCTATGCCTATCATCTGGATGCCACGCTCTACGCCCGGTTCCTGCGCCGCTTTGCCGAGGATCGCGGCGTGATGCGACGCGAGGGCAGGATTGTTGAAGTTCAGCGTCACGGCGAAAGCGGGGACGTTTCGGGCGTGAAACTGGCAGACGGGACAGTCGTCGATGGCGACTTGTTCGTCGATTGCTCGGGCTTTCGGTCGCTGTTGCTGGGTGAGGCACTGGGCGTTGGCTATCAGGACTGGAGCGAATGGCTGGGCTGCGACCGGGCGGTGGCCGTGCCCTGTGCCCGGACAGACCCGCTGGTGCCCTATACCCGCTCGATTGCGCAGCGCGCCGGGTGGCGCTGGCGCATCCCGCTGCAACACCGCACCGGTAACGGCCATGTGTTCAGCTCCGCACATATGGGCGAGGACGAAGCGACCGCAATCCTGCTCGCCGGACTGGATGGTGAGCCGCTGGCCGACCCGCGCGTGATCCGCTTTCAATCCGGGCGGCGCGAGACGTTCTGGGACCGCAACGTGGTTGCGATCGGGCTGGCTTCGGGCTTTATCGAACCGCTTGAATCAACCGCGATCCATCTGGTCCAGACCGCGATTACCCGGCTGCTCGATTTCCTGCCCAAGGGGGCAGTCGCTGCGGCTGACCGAGACGGATACAACCGGCTGGCCGTGTTCGAGATCGAGAAAATTCGTGACTTCGTGATCCTGCACTATGCCGCTAACGGACGAACCGGCGAACCGTTCTGGGATCGCTTGCGGACCATGCCTTTGCCCGATGGGCTGGCCCAGCGGATCGCGATGTTCAAGGCATCGGGCCGGATCGTGCGCGAACACGATGAACTGTTCGATGTGCCGGGCTGGGTTCAGGTGATGATCGGGCAAGGGATACTGCCCGAAAGCTGGCATCCGCTGGCGGATCAGCTTGATGACAAGCAACTCGCAGGTTTCCTTGAAACGGTGAAGGGGGCTTTTGTCCGTGATGTCGCGCGGATGCCTGACCATGCCGATTACGTGTCCCGGTTCTGCCCGGCAGGAGGTCTTGATGGCTGATTTGAAGCGCGCCCTGTTGGCGATCGGTGCCCTGGCCAGCGTGGCGGCTGCCCCCGCCTCCAGCTTCCGCGCCCGCACGCCCGATCAGGAGGTGATTTACTTCGTCCTGCCCGACCGGTTCGAAAACGGCGATCCCGCTAATGATCGCGGCGGTTTGAGCGGCGACCGCTTGATTACCGGCTATGATCCCGCGGCCAAGGGCTTTTACCATGGCGGCGATCTGAAGGGGCTGACCGGCAAGCTGGACTACATCCAGAACATGGGGATCACCGCAATCTGGTTTGCCCCGGTGTTCAAGAACAAGCCGGTGCAGGGTCCCAAGGGCGATGAAAGCGCCGGCTACCACGGCTACTGGATTACTGATTTCACCACCATCGATCCCCATTTCGGGACCGAGGCGGAATTCAAGGCCTTTGTCGATGCCGCCCATGCGCGCGGGATCAAGGTCTATATGGACATCATCGCCAACCACACCGCCGACGTCATCCAGTACCGCGAAGGTGGCGACTTTAACTATCGCAGCAAGGCCGACTATCCGTTCTCACGCCGCGGCGGGGTGAGCGGCGCGGCGATCAATCCGGGTTTTCTGGGGGACCAGCTGGCCGGCCCGGCCAATTGGGCCAAGCTGACCGATCCATCGTTTGCCTACACGCCGTTCGTGCCCAAGGGTGAGGAACGGGTGAAGGTTCCGGCCTGGCTCAACGATCCGATCTATTACCACAATCGCGGCAACTCTGCGTGGGTCGGTGAAAGCGCGCTTTACGGCGATTTTTCCGGGCTGGACGATCTGGCGACCGAGCATCCGCGGGTGGTAGCCGGCATGATCGAGATCTACGCCAGCTGGATCGACCGGTTCGGGATCGACGGCTTTCGGATCGATACCGCCAAGCACGTCAATCCGGCGTTCTGGCGGGCTTTCGTGCCCGCCATGCTGGCCAAGGCCCGCGCCAGGGGCATTCCCAATTTCCACATCTTTGGCGAAGTTGCGACGCAGGATATCGATCCGGCGCTGCTCGCCCGCTGGACCCACACCGCGCGGCTGCCTGCGACGCTTGACATGGCCTTCGCCTCGGCGGTGGTGCAGGCGACATCGGGCAAGATCGGCACCGATGTGCTCGCCCGGCTGTTCGAGGATGACGCGCTCTATCGCGGTGGCGAACGCGCAGCGCTGCAATTGCCGACGTTCCTAGGCAATCACGATTTCGGCCGCTTTGCGATGTTTGTGAAGCAGTTCAATCCCGGCATATCGGATGACGAGCTGCTGGCCCGGGTCAAGCTTGGCCACGCGATGATGCTGACCCTGCGCGGGGTTCCGACGATCTATTCGGGCGACGAGCAGGGCTTCGTTTCGGACGGCAACGATCAACTGGCGCGTGAGGATATGTTTGCCAGCAAGGTTGCGGTCTACAACGACAACGACCTGATCGGGACCGATGCGACCACCGCGCAGGCCAATTTTGATACCGCGCATCCGCTCTACCGCCTGATTGCCCAGCTATCTGGCCTGCGCCGTGCGACTCCAGCGCTGACCGGGGGCCTCCAAACAGTCCGCGCTTTCGCTGACAAGCCGGGCCTGCTGGTCATCTCCCGGTTCGATCCGAAGACCGGCCGCGAAGTGGTGCTGGCCTTCAACACCTCTGACAAGCCGATTTCTTCGATTGTCGAAGTCGATCCGCGCAGTCTTTCATTTGCCACGCTGGCAGGACAGTGCTCACCCACTGCCGCTGCACCGGGCAGTTTATCCGTTTCCCTCCCCGCTTTCGGCTTCGCCGTCTGCGCCGCCAAACCTTAGGCCACGATCCTCCCCATGAATCGCATGTCCCGCTTTGAAACCGTTCCCGAGACTGCCACACTCCCATGGTGGAAAGGTGCGGCGATTTATCAGGTCTACCCGCGCAGTTTCCTCGATGCCAATGGCGACGGGATCGGTGACCTGCCGGGGGTCACCCAGCGACTCGATTACATCGCCGCTTTGGGGGTCGATGCCCTTTGGATATCGCCGTTTTTCACCTCGCCAATGAAGGACTTCGGCTATGATGTGGCCGACTATTGCGGGGTCGATCCGATTTTTGGCACGCTGGCCGATTTCGATGCGCTGATTGCCCGCGCCCATCAGCTTGGCCTGAAAGTGCTGATCGATCAGGTCTATGCCCACACCTCTGACCAGCATGCCTGGTTCGCCGCCAGCCGCCAATCGCGCGGCGGTGACAAGGCCGACTGGTATGTCTGGGCCGATCCCAAAATTGACGGCTCGCCGCCCAGCAACTGGCAATCGGTGTTCGGCGGTCCGGCCTGGACCTGGGATGCGCGGCGTGGGCAGTATTATCTGCATAACTTCCTGCCCGAACAGCCGCAGCTCAATTGCCACCTGCCCGCCGTACAGGATGCGCTGCTGGACGCTGCGCGGTTCTGGCTGGACCGCGGGGTCGACGGTTTCCGGCTCGATGCGCTCAATTTTGCGATGCATGACCCGGCACTGACCGACAATCCGCCTGCGCCGGATGACGGCAAGGTTCGCACCCGGCCGTTCGATTTCCAGCAGCGCCTGTACAATCAGTCGCACCCCGATATCACCCGGTTGATCGAGCGGATCAGGCTGTTGTGTGATGGTTATGGCGCGGTATTCACGATGGCCGAAGTTGGTGGCCTGCAAGCCTTGGCCGAGATGCACAGCTTCACCGAAGGGTCGAACCGACTGAACAGCGCTTACGGGTTCGATTTCCTTTACGCCGAACGTTTGACCCCGGCGCTGGTGGCAACGGCGCAGGCCAATTGGCCCGAAACCGAAGGGTGCGGCTGGCCCAGCTGGGCATTCGAAAACCACGATGCCCCGCGTGCACTGTCGCGGTGGTGTGCGCCGGATCAGCAGGAAGCCTTTGCCCGGTTCAAAGCGATGCTGCTCTGCGCGCTGCGCGGCAACATAATCCTCTATCAGGGTGAAGAGCTGGGCCTGACCCAGGTCGAGATCCCGTTTGAACAGTTGCAAGATCCCGAAGCGATCGCCAACTGGCCGCTCACTCTCTCGCGCGATGGCGCACGCACCCCGCAGCCATGGACCGCGCAGGCCGAATCCGGCGGGTTTACCCACGGCAAGCCGTGGCTGCCGCTGGGCGAGGCGAACATGGCCAAAGCGGCCGATCGGCAGGAGGCGGATCCGGCATCGCTGCTCAATCTTACCCGCCACCTGCTGGCGCTGCGCCGCGGCCATCAGGCGCTCCGGGCCGGGTCGTTCGAGGTGCTCCACGCAGACGATTTCAGTCTTGCGGTCCGGCGGCGGATCAACAACCTGTCGGTTGTCTGCCTGTTCAATTTCACCGGCGATGCAATCGCATGGCCGGACATCGGCGCGGTGAACGGGCACGTTCTGACAGCTGTGAACGGCGCAAAAATTGGAACGCTGCCGCCATTCGGTGCGGTGCTGATCGAGGAGAAAGCCTGATGCGCAAGATTGCAACGAGCTTGGCATTGGCCATGCTGGCGTTCGCCACTCCGGTTTTTGCGCAGGCCAAGGCTCCGGTCACGGCAACGTCACCCGGCGGCATTGTCAGCGTCACTCTGGGCTTCGAAGGCGAAGGCCGCCCAGTCTACAGCGTCAGCCGCAAGGGAAAACCGATCCTCGCGCCGTCGCGGCTGGGTTTCCTGTTCACCGATGCTGCTAAGCTTGACCGGCGGATCGAGATCACCGGGACCGAGACCCGTGATTTTGACGAAACCTGGACCCAGCCATGGGGCGAATGGACCTCCATTCGCAACCATTACCGCGAGTTCAAGGTCCACCTGAAAGAGACCACCGCGCTCGGCCGCGTCTTCACCGTCAGTTTTCGGCTCTATGATGACGGTGTCGGGTTTCGCTATGAATTTCCCGGCCAACCGAACATGGCGCTCACCAGCATTGCCGAGGAACTGACCGAGTTTGCTTTCGCGCAAGACGGCACCGCCTGGTGGAAACCGGCATTTCTGTGGAACCGCGAGGAATACCTCTACAACAAGACCGCGCTCTCGGCACTCGGCACTGCGGACACGCCGGTGACGATCAAGCTGGCCGATGGCACCCACGTGGCGCTGCACGAGGCCGCGCTGGTCGACTATTCGGGCATGGCCGTGGCGCGGACCGAGGGCAACACCCTGCGCGCGCAGCTGACGCCTGGTGCAGGCAGGCCCAAGGTTGAAAAGCAGGGGGCCTGGACCACCCCGTGGCGGACCCTGATCATCGCCGACGATGCCGCCGGATTGTACATGAGCCACCTGATGCTCAACCTCAACGAGCCGAACAAGCTGGGCGACATGAGCTGGTTCAAGCCCGGCAAATTCGTTGGCGTGTGGTGGAACATGATCAAGGGCGAATGGTCCTGGGCACGTGGGCCCAAGCACGGTGCGACCACCGCCAATGTCATGCGTTACATCGATTTTGCGGCCGCGCAAGGCATCCCGAACGTGCTGGTCGAGGGCTGGAATGTCGGCTGGGACGGTGACTGGTTCGGCAACGGCTGGGAGATGGACTTTGCCCGGCCGACCGAAGATTTCGATGCGGCCAAGTTGGCGGCCTACGCCAAAAAGAAGGGCGTTCAACTGGTCGGCCACCACGAAACCGGTGGGGCTGCTACGCATTATGAAAACCAGTTCGACACGGCCTTCAAATATGCCGCCGATCACAACATCACCATCGTCAAGACCGGCTATGTCACCGATGCCGGGCAGATCGAGCGGGTCGATCCGGATGGGACCAAGTACCGCGAGTGGCACGAGGGCCAGTGGATGTCGAACCACTTCGTCCGCGTCGCGCTCGCCGCCTACAAATACAAGGTCGCGTTTGACAGTCACGAGCCGATCAAGGGCACCGGGCTCCAGCGGACCTACCCCAACTGGGTCTCGCGTGAGGGCTCGCGCGGGATGGAATACAACTCATGGGCCGGCAAGAATCCGCCTGAACATGAAGCCAACCTGGTCTTCACCCGGATGCTTGAAGGGCCGATGGACTTCACCCCCGGCGTGCTTAGCCTGACCGGCGAGAACGGCAGCGCAATCCTTTCGACCAAGGCCAAGCAACTCGCGCTCTACGTCGTGATCTACTCCCCGGTGGTGATGGCAGCCGATACGCCCGAGAATTACGCGCTGCACATGCCCGCGTTCAAGTTCATCCGCGACGTGCCGACCGACTGGTCGGAAACCCGCGTCCTGAACGGCGAAGTGGGGGATTATGTCACCATCGCCCGCAAGCAGCGCGGCAGCGAGCAGTGGTTCCTTGGCGCGGTCGGCGATGAAGAGAGCAGGACGACCAGCTTCAAGCTCGACTTCCTGACCCCCGGCAAGAGATATATCGCTGAAATTTATCGCGACGGCGACGATGCCGACTACCGCACGCCCGCGCGCCACTCGATCGTGATCGAGCAGCGCACTGTGACCGCGAACGACGCGATGACCTTGCGCCTCGCGCCGGGCGGCGGCGCGGCGGTGCGGTTCCGGCTGGTGAAATGATGCTGCGGTTGTGCTTGGCGCTGCTGGCGCTGGTTCTCGCCGGACCGGCACTGGCCGCGCGCGAGCGCGGCCGCTTCGTCGAGATCGAGCGGGTCGCCGCTGCGGGTCTGCCCGATCAGCACGTGTCGATCTGGTTGCCGCCGGGCTACGATGGATCAAAACGCCGATATCCGGTGCTCTACATGCACGATGGACAGAACCTGTTCGACCCGGCCAATGCGGCGTTTGGCAAGGTTTGGGCGGTGGACAAGGCGATGCTGGCGGTGATGGCCAGCGGCACTGTCGAGCCGCACATCATCGTCGGGGTCTGGTCGCCGGGCAGTGACCGCTATCGCCAGTATCTGCCCAAGGACATTTATCTGGCCGCCAGTCCCGGACTGCGCGCCCAGATGGATCAGTTTGCGGGCGGGCCGATCGTTTCGGACCTTTACCTCGAATGGTTAGCCGGGCCGCTCAAGCAGCGGATCGACAGCAGCTATCGCACCAAGCCGGGCCCGCGCCATACTGCGATAGCGGGATCATCGATGGGCGGACTTATGAGCTGCTATGCTTTCCTCAACCGCCCTGACATCTATGGCCGCGCGGCCTGTGTCAGCACGCACTGGCCGGCGGTCGATCCGGCCAAGCTCGCGGCTTCAGGCGATCCTGAACTGATCGCGCTGTGGGACCAGTGGTTCGCGGCAAAGCTTGGCCCTGTCAAAGGCCGGCGGCTGTGGCTCGATCACGGCACGGCCACGCTCGATGCGTTTTACGCGCCTTATCAGCAGGCGGTCGATGCGCGGCTCAGCGCCTTGCCATGGCAACGCGGGCGCGATTGGCAGAGCAAGGTCTATGCAGGCGCCGAGCACGAGGAAAACGCCTGGGCCGCCCGCTTGCCCGAAATTTTCGGCTGGATGTTGCGCAAATAGTCAGACCGGACGCGGCAAGGCGGTGGTCGCTTTGAGCTTTTCCATCGAAAAGCTGGAGCTGACATCGGCGAGATCGGGCACCGCGGCGATCAGCTTGCGGTAGATCCGGTCGTAATGCGCGATGTCACGAACCACGATCTTGAGCAGGTAGTCAATTTCGCCGGCCATCCGGTGACACTCGCTGATCTCGGGAATGTTCGCGATGCCGGTGCTGAAGGCCTCCAGCCAGGCAGGATCGTGGCGCTGGGTCCGAATCGCGACAAACACCGTCGTCGCCAGCCCCAGTTTCTCTGGATCGAGCAGCGCCACCCTGCGGGCAATGATCCCGCTTTCTTCCAGTCGCTTGATCCGCCGCCAGCAGGCATTGCTCGACAGCCCGACCCGTTCACCCACTTCATGCACCGCGAGTGCGGCATCGGCTTGCAGGACACCAAGGATCGCCCAGTCTATCGAATCCAATTGCGCAGAAAGATCATTCATTGGGATAGATTATCTATCAAATCGGCTATTGGCCAGAAGAAAGGTAATGAAATCGCCGGTTGGCTGGGCTATTGTTGCAGCAGCACAGGGAGAATGCCGCGTGGACCCAATCAAGCTGTTTACCGAGCACCCTGCCAGCGTCGGCGAAAGCTATGGTGAGCATCTGGCGATGGCCAGCGGGTTCGGCTTGCGGATGATCCTTGGCGGCTGTGCCTGTCTGATTCACGGCTTGCTGCCATTTCTGTTCGTCAAGACCGGCTCTGCGCAGGTATCAGCCTTGCATCAAACCATGGTCACCCACCGCCAGCGCGGGACAATGCCTGCGGTGCTGGACTTCGTGATCTAAGCGCTATCGAGAACGAGGCGGCCCGTCCCCCAACACCGTCTATCCTGAGCTTGTCGAAGGACTGCTTTGTTCTTCATGCAGCGGCACGAAACGCGCATAAAAAGGACAGTGCTTCGGCAAGCGCAGCAGAGGCGGGTTTGGGTCCGAAGTTCGGTTGGGCAAGTCTAATCGATCAGCAGCACCGCAAAGCCCAGCGCGCAGGCAAAACTTGCCAGCGTGGCGGTCGCGACCGGAATGATCGCGCGCCAGCCCACTTCCAGCAGCAAGTCCATCCGGCTGCGCATCGCTGTTGCGGTCACCGCCAGCAGCAGCAGCCCCTTTGACAGTGTCAGGCCGTTCCTGACCCAGTCGGCCGGGATCGATATCAGGCTGCCAAGCGTGACCATGCCCAGAAATGCCACAATAAACCAAGGCAGCGCCATCCGTCGCCACAGCGGCTGGCCCCTGGCCTCGCCGGCCGGGCCGATCGCCAGACTGGTCAGCGCAACAAGCGGCGCAAGCAGCGCAACCCGGGCCAGCTTCACGATCGTCGCCTGCGCTCCGGCCACATCCGAAAAGGCAAAGCCGCCGCCGATCGCCTGGGCGACATCGTGGATCGAGGCCCCGATCAGGAACCCGGCCTGCGCATCGCTCAAACCAAGCTCTGCCGCCAGCACCGGATAGACCGTCATGGCAAAGGCGCTGGCAAGCGAGACCCCGACCATCGTCAGCGCAAACTGGGCCTGACTGAGTCTTTCTTTGCCGATCACCCCATAGAGCGCCAGCGCTGCGCTTGCTCCGCAAATTGCGGTTGATCCGCCCGCGAGGATCCCGGCAAAGCGCGATTGTCCGGCCAGCCGCGCGCCGCCCAGACCGGCCAGGAGTGTGACCACCATCACTACGCCCAGGGCCGCGAACGGTGCCAGTCCGACCATCGCGATCTGCACGAAAGTCACTTGAAGACCCAGGACCACAATCCCCCACCGCAAACAGGTGCGCGAGGCGAAATCGAGCCCGGCGTGGGTTCGTTCGTCTTGCGACACGAAATTGAGCGCGAGTCCGACCAGCAAACCAAGCAGGATGATCGGAAAGCCATAGTGGTCTGACAGCCAGGCTGCCGCAGCTGCCGCGGCGCCGCACAGGGCCAGGCCTGGAAACAGCGCCGCGCGCCTGCTTGGCAGCGGAGCACCTTCGGCGAGGTGCAATTCACCGAACAAGTCACCGCCATAGGGCAAGCGATCCCAGTCGATCGCCGCTGCGCCGCGTGTCGCCCTTGTCTCGACCATGCAAATCCCTCCCTCCCGCTCATCATGCCGCAAGCAACGCCGAGACGCAAAGGCTTGCAACTCAGCCGGTGTCGCGGTCATCATGCGCGTGCGCGCGAAGTGCAGGAGATTTTGAATGAACTGGTTCCACCGGATGCTGGCCATCAGCCTGGTCGTGCTTGGCCAGCCTGCACAGGCAGCGGTCCAGCGCTGTGATACCCATGAACTGCGGGTGATGACCTATAACGTCCGCCTGGATACCCCCGCTGACGGCCCGAACCGCTGGGACCAGCGGCGCGACCTGTTTATCGGTCAACTGCGGCTGGTTCGCCCCGCGATGCTCGGCTTGCAGGAAGTTGTCCCCGGCCAGCGCAGCGATATTGCCTCGGCGATGGGCGGATATCTGGTGCTTGGCGGCGGGCGCGATGATGGCAAGGCTGCCGGGGAAGCCTCACCCTTGCTGGTCGACAAGCTGCGGTTCAGGGTTTCGGCGAGCGGGATGTTCTGGCTCTCACCAACTCCGCTGGTGCCCTCGCTCGGCTGGGATGCGGCCTTTCGCCGGGTTGTGACCTGGGCACGCCTGACTGATCGCGTCACAGGGCACCGCATTCTCGCCATCAACACACATTGGGACCATATCGGCGTGCAGGCGCGGCTCAACAGCGCGGTTCAATTGCGCGGCTGGATCGCGGCGCAGCGCCAGGCCGGCGAAGCGGTGATACTGCTCGGGGATTTCAATGCGCCTCTCACCGAAGCGTCGCTTCAGGCGTTGCTGGTACCGCACGGGAACTTCCCCGGCCTGCGTGAGGCAAGAGCTGGTTCGCGTGAACTGCCGGTCGGTGGTCCTGCGACCTTCAATGGCTGGGATCTTGTGCCGAAGACCAGCCAGACGATTGATCACGTGCTGGTCGGGCCTGGTCTGGAAGTCACCCGGTACCACGTGCTTGCAGCCCATTTCGGCGGGCGGCTGGCATCGGATCACTTTCCGGTGATCGCCGATCTGGCCTTCACCCGGAGCGGGAAAGGTTGCGCAGCAACGCCGCGCGCATAGCAGCCAAATCCTGCGGGGCCCTTGCATCAAGCACTCCGCGGGCATGGGGCGGCAAGTGCTCGCCAGCAGGCCCATCCGGCTCCAGCCCATAGTGCACCAGCATGGCCGCCCAATGCCGCCGGGCCCTGGGGTGGAGCGGGCGCAAGGCCAGCATGGCGTGGAGCAGGACATCCCAAGCCGAATCTGCCCCCCGGACCCCATCATTCCACCAATAGTTGACCAGCATCGAAATCGGCGAAAGCGCTTCGACGTGGTGGTACCAGCCATAAGGGATGAAGACCGCGTCGCCCGGCTCAAGCTCAACCGTCCAGGCCGATTCCAGCGCGGCGGCAAAACGGGGATAACGGGCAAAATCGGGTGAGACCGGATCGGCCATTGCGATCGGCGTGCCGGCCGGGGTTGGATCAAACGGGCCAAGATACAGATTGCCGACCTGCTCGGGCGCGAACAGCGTGAAACGGCGGCGACCGACGGCGCAATAGGCTATGTTGTCAGCTGGATCGCAATGTGCTGCGACCCGGGCGCGATTTCCGATCCACAGGCGGATTTCGCCCGGTCCAGGCCTGATCGGAAGGGGATGTGCGGCTTCAAAAGCGGGCGCGGCGCTGCTTGCCAGGATTCCCTGGGCTGCCAGTGCGCGGGGCGTGATTGATGCCAGTTCGCCCGCCAGTTCGTCGAGGAAGGCATGAGCCGACGCTCGGCGCTTTTGAAAAGTAAAACTGCGCAAGTCTTCAGCATAGTGAAACCGGCCATGCTGTTCAGGCGGAGCTTCGACGAATGCGATTTCGCTGGGAGCCAGTGATTGGCGCAGCCAGGCGAGCGCGGCATCGTTGCCATTTTGGGCGGCGGCGACCACCGGCCAATCAGCGACTATGCCGCGAAACACGCCCGGCTCGCCGCTGGCAAGCAAGTTTGCCGTGACGACGGCATCAGTGTGGCTGAACTCGGCAAGGGCTTGCGGCAAGATCTGGTTTCCCTGGGGCTAGCGCCATGATTGCATAGCATCGACCTGACGGGAAGCGCTTCCAGAACTGCATCGAGCGTGCAGACGCTTGCCAAGGCACAGCGGGCTTGCAACTATGCGTTCAGGTGCAGTTGCGCACTGGGGACTGATCGGGGCAAATGTGACCAAGCCGACCATCGACGATGTGGCTGCGCTGGCTGGCGTTGCGCGCACGACGGTTTCACGCGTCCTCAACAACCAGCCCAATGTTCGCCCATTGGTGCGTGAACGGGTGCTGGGCGCAGTTGAAACGCTGGGTTACCGCGTCAATGTGCAGGCCCGCAATCTGGCGGGACGCAAGGTGGTGCGGATCGCATTGATTCACGCTTCTGACTTTGACACCGAACCGAACTCCTACTTCAGTTCTGCGCTTGAGCTGGGCGCGACCCGGGCTGGAGCGGGGTTGGGCGTGCAGATCATCACCCATGTTATAAACCAGAACGATCCTGCTGCATCCGACGAGATCGTCGCCCGGCTGCGTGACGATCAATGCAACGGCGTGATCCTGACTCCGCCGTTCAGCGATTATCCGCCTCTATTGCGAGAGATCGACGCGTTGGGGGTAGCCATGGTCTGCATTGCTGGCGGTGCGGAGGCAGAAAATTTCGCCCTGTCACTTGGCATTGACGATTTTCGCGCAGGAGAGGAAATCGGTGCGCATCTGACCGGCCTTGGCCATCGCCACTTCGGCTTCATCAAGGGGTTGCAAGGCCATGCTTCGGCCGAAACCCGCTATGACGGTTTTCTGGCCGCCCTGGCGAAAGCCGGACTTGGCCCGGACGCGGTCAGCACGCGGCGCGGCAATTTTACCTTTCGCTCAGGGCTTGAATGCGGGCAGGCATTGCTCGCTGATCGGCTCAGGGTTGATGCGCTGGTTTGCGCGAATGACGACATGGCCGCCGGCGCACTTCTGGCCGCCCACAAATCCGGGCTTTCGATCCCGCAGGATATCGCCATCACCGGATTCGATGATACCCCGGTATCCGAGATTGTCTGGCCGCCGCTGACGACAATTCACCAGCCTCTAAAGCGAATGGGGGCCCGGGCAGTCGAGTACCTGGCGGACCGATTATCGGCAGGAATGCGCGATCAGACCGGCCGCGAGATCATCGAACATCACCTTGTCGTCCGCGATTCGACCTTCGTTCCCACCCCTGCCGCCAAGTAAATTTCTGATGGGCGCTTGACGCAGGTGCGAGTTTGCGGCATAAATTGGAAGCGCTTCCAATTATCGAGAAGCGAAAGCGCGATCAAACGTCGGCACTTTTCAGCCCGGCGAATCGCGCAAAACGGAGGGGTTTGTATGGAACTGAGGGTGCATTCCGACCGGTCAGCGATTCGCTTGCCGCGGGCCTATCGATTCGGTTTTTCGGCAGTGTCTGCCCTGGCGATGGCGACTTTGTTGCCCCAGGCAGCCCAGGCCCAGGAAGCACCAGCTGACGAAGGTGATGGATCGGTTATCGTGGTGTCGGGTATCCGGCATTCGCTGGCGACCTCGATCAACACCAAGCGCACCAACGAAAGCATCGTCGAAGCCGTTTCGGCCGAAGAAATCGGCAAACTGCCCGATGTTTCGATTGCGGAATCAATTGCCCGCTTGCCCGGCCTTGCGGCGCAGCGTGTCAATGGTCGCGCGCAGGTCATTTCGCTGCGCGGCTTCTCTCCGGATTTCACCACAACTTTCCTGAATGGCCGGCCACAGGCAAGCTCGGGCGACAATCGCTCGGTGGAATTTGACCAGTATCCTTCGGAACTGCTCGGCAGCGTCGTGGTCTACAAAACCCCGGATGCGAACATGTCGGGAATGGGGCTGTCAGGCTCGATCGATTTGCGCACGATCCGTCCGCTTGAATACGGCAAGCGCGCATTCGTTGTGAACCTGCGCGGCGAAGTAAACACCGGTGGCCGGCTCAATGCCGATATCAGAAACTGGGGCTGGCGCGGCAGCGCAAGCTGGATCGGGCAGAACGATGCCGGAACCTTTGGCTGGGCTGTCGGATTTGCGCATCTCGATTCGCCTTCGCAGAACCGTCACGCCAAAGCTTACAACTATGAAGGTTTCTCTGGCCAGGCAGCAGACATCTCCCCCGATGCGGCTGATACCTCACAGTTCATTTCGGGCCAGGAAGTCTTTGCCTATTCACGTGATCAAAAGCGCGACGCGGCAATTGCGATCTTTGAATGGGAGCCAAGCGATTCGGTCCACACCGAACTTGATCTCTATTATTCGCGGTTCAAACAGCGCGAAGTCATGCGCGGCATCCAGTGGTTCTCCAACGTCTGGGCCGATGCCCAGACCTTTACCGGGGTTACCAACGGCACAGTCGGTGGGACCACGATCGGCGTAACCGGTGCAACGACAGGTGTCGCGCCGCAATTGCGTAACGATTATAACACCCGCGATGATGAGCTGTTTTCGGTTGGCTGGAGCGGCGAATTCAAGATGGACGACAAGACCCGCTTCATCGCGGATCTGTCCTATTCGAAAAACGTTCGCGACGAGAGCATCACCGAAACCTACGCCGGGTTTGGTTGCTGCGCCACTTCGGCAACCCAGAATGCCAACCGGACCTTCGATACGATCGGCTGGGACTTCACCCAGTTCCTGGCTGGTCAAGGATTTCCCGATTGGAGCGAAGGGCTCAACTACGCCGATGCGTCGCGTGTTTCGCTGGGCGACCGCGCGCCATGGGGTGGCTGGGGCCACGACGGCCAGACCAAGCAACCGCATGTCGAGGAAGACGTTCTCTCGCTCGATATGGGGTTTGAACGCGATCTGGGCACCGGCTTCTTCAAGCGCCTCGATCTTGGTGTGAACTACACCCGGACGACCAAGAGCAAGGACGTGGCTGAATTCGACCTGTTCCTCAAGAACGGCCGGACCCAGACCCTGGTCGGGGCATCGCATCTGGTTGCGCCAACCTCGCTCGGCTTCGCCGGGATGGGTTCGGTATTGTCGGTGAACCTCCCGTCTGCGCTGCCGGTCTACTATGACAAGGTTGTGTTCATCGATCGCAACACCTTCGACAAGGCATGGGACATCGCCGAAGATACCGTAACCTTGCGGGCCAAGCTGACCATCGATTCCGGCAGCCTGCACGGCAACGTCGGGGTCCAGATGATCCATCAGGAACAGAGGTCTGATGGCTATGCGATCAACTTCCTGATCACCCCGCGCCAGGTTGATCCGATCCGCGATGGCACCAGCTATACCGACTGGCTGCCCAGTCTTAACCTGACCTATGAGCTGGGTGCTGGTCATCGCCTCCGGCTGGGCCTGTCAAGGCAGATGGCCAGGCCGAGGATGGATGAAATGCGGGCCGACTTCATCCCGGGGGCGAGCAACCCTTGCGGTGGTTCTGGCGGCTCGTCGATCAATTGCCAGCCGGGCGGAACGATTCACCCGTGGAGTGCCAATGGCGGCAACGCCAAGCTTGAGCCGTGGCGGGCAAAATCGGCCGATGTCGCCTATGAATGGTATATTGATCGTTCAAGCTACATTGCCGTTTCCGGGTTCTACAAAGAGCTTGAAAACTACGTCTACCTCCAGCAGCAGACCTTCGATTTCAGCGGGCTGATCCTGCCGACGACGACGACGGTTCCTCCCGGCGTAACGGTCAGCCCGATCGGCACGATCCGTCAGCCGGCCAATGGCAAGGGCGGCAGCATCTATGGGGTTGAAGTCAGCGGCGCGCTGAGCCTTGGGAAGTTCATTCCGATGCTTGACGGCTTTGGAGTGATCGGAAGTTATTCCTACGTCAAATCGAACCTCCGACCGACGGATTCGACCAACCTGAACACTGTTCAGGCAACCCGAATTCCCGGCCTGTCGACCCACGTCTACAACCTGACCGGATACTTCGAAAAGGGCGGT